>PLZI01000033.1 GCA_003152095.1 Acidobacteriota bacterium
GCAAGTACATCCAGTTCCACAAGGGAGTTTCGGTCGACCCCGACAAGCGGCTCCGGATGGAAACCGCGCCCGACGAGATCTCCGGACGCGTTCTCGATCTCGTGGCTCCGATCGGCCGAGGCCAGCGCTGCCTGATCGTCGCCCCCCCGAAGGCCGGAAAGACGTTCCTGCTGAAGGCGATGGCGAACGCCATCGCGAAGAACGACCCCGACGTGAAGATCTTCATGCTCCTCGTGGACGAACGTCCCGAGGAGGTGACGGACATGCAGCGGTCGATCACGGGTGAAGTCGTCGCCTCGCCGAGCGACCTGAATGCGGCGCACCACATCGCGGTCTCGGAGGCCTGCTTCGAGAGGGCCAAGCGCCTCGTCGAGATCGGCCACGACGCCGTCATCTTCTGCGACTCGATCACGCGCATGAGCCGCGCGTACAACAACGAGCAGCGTGGAAGCGGCCGTATTCTCTCGGGCGGCATGGACGCCCGCACGATGGAGAAGCCCCGCCGGTTCTTCGGCGGCGCGCGGAATCACGAGGGGGGCGGCTCGCTCACGATCATCGCTACGTGTCTCATCGACACGGGCAGCCGGATGGACGACGTCATCTTCGAGGAGTTCAAGGGTACCGGGAACAGCGAAATCATCCTCGACCGCGGCCTTTTCGAGCGGCGCATTTTCCCGTGCATCAACATCCCGGCGTCCGGGACGCGCAAGGAAGAAAAGATCTACGACCCGGACGAGCTGCCGAAGATCCACAAGCTCAGGCGGGCTCTTTCCTCGGTCAAACCCATCGACGCGATGGAGCTCCTGCTCTCGAAGCTCGCGAAGACGAAGACGAATAAGGAATTCTTGAAGAGCATCCTTTAGGAGATGGAGATTCTGAGAAGGGTGTGTTGCGCGGGCGCAGCGGGATTCGCTCCGGCGCACCTGCAACCGACCCGCTCACTCACCTTCTAAGAAAATCTTCTATTCCTCGGGAGGAATGTAGAAGTCCGTCAGCCGCCGCATGATGTGGCGCGAGTCCTCCATGTGAAGGAAGCGGGACGTTCCGGCAAACGTCATTCCCTCGGCGCCGGGAATGCCCTGGACGATCGCGGCCGCGCACCGCAGCCTCTCGGGCTCCTCGCGGTCGCCGACGAGGACGGCCGTGCGGGCACGGATCTCCCCGAGCCGGGCCGCCTGCGCGGGTCCCGCGTGCACGGGCCGCTCGCGGGCGCCGCCCCCGAACCGGGCGCGGCGGTAGACGGCGGCAATCCGGTCGAAGAGGCCCTCCGTCTCCTTCGCGACGGCGAAGGCCGGGGACGTGAGGACGACCTCCTCGATCGCGTGCTTGAGGTTTCGCTCGCAGGCGGCGAGGAGATCCCGCCTCCGCGCCGCGGCATTGGCGCTCCACGGGAACCCTTCGAGAGTCGGTGCGAGAAGGACGAGGGAGAGCGTCCGGCTCGGGAAGTCGAGGGCGAACTGGATCGCGACTTCGGCGCCGTCGTCGTGGGTGAGCAGATGCACCTTCTCCGTCGAGAACCAGTCGAGAAGGGACGCGAGCTCTTTCGCCTCGTCGGCGAGTGACAGCGGCTCGGGCGCGTCGCTCGAGCGCCCCTGGCCCCGGCGGTCGAGGCGCAGCGCCCGAAAACCCGAAGAGACCGCGGTGGCCGGAGCCTCGAGGAGATCCGCGTTGGCGAGCGAGCCGTGCAGGAGCAGCACGGTCTCGCCTTCGCCACCAATCTCGTAGTAGAAACGGCGACCACCCAGACTTGCGTACGGCATCGCCTCGTCCTCAGGCGGGCGCAGCCGCTTCGACGCGGCCCGCCACGCGGCGTCCCCGGCGCCTCCGCCGGCGCTTCGCGGGTGCGCCCGAGGGTGAGGGCGCGAGCGGGGGCTCGACAGGCTCGGCCCCGAAGCCTCCGTGTGGCACCTCGAGGCCGAACGCCTCGCGTGTCCAGAAATCGACGCTGTCCAGGCCGAGCAGGGCGACCGACTCGTGATCGGCCGCCGTTTCACGGGCAGAGGCGGCCCCTTCGAGCCGCAGCTTCTCGGCTTGCGGCGCGGCAACGGGTGGCGCGGCAGCA
The DNA here is from genome assembly GCA_003152095.1 of Acidobacteriota bacterium. Taxonomy (GTDB): domain Bacteria; phylum Acidobacteriota; class Thermoanaerobaculia; order UBA5066; family UBA5066; genus Fen-183. The sequence goes on from PLZI01000033.1 coordinate 2,063, forward strand.
GGTGGTTTTGGAAGAGGCGGTGCGACCTGGGCCGGACTCGGCAGAGGGACCTTGCGCTCGGGCGGGGCCGCGGCACGGGCGGGNNGCCGCGGCACGGGCGGGCGGGGCCGTGGCACGGGCGGGCGGGGCCGTGGCACGGGCGGGCGGGGCCGCCTGCGCAGGCGAAAGGAGCGCGTCGTCGGCGTGTTCCACGGGGATCTTTATTCCGATGAGGCGCTGGATCGCGTCGAGCGAGAATACGTAGTCCTCGTCCGCGAGCGAGATCGCCTTGCCCGACTGCCCGGCGCGCGCCGTGCGGCCGATTCGGTGGACGTAGTCCTCGGGATCCTGGGGGAGGTCCACGTTGATGACATGCGTGACGCCGTCGATGTGGAGCCCGCGCGACGCCACGTCCGTGGCCACCAGCAGCGGCAGCGCGCCGCTCTTGAAATCCTGGAGGATCTTCAGGCGCCGCGGCTGCGGGATGTCTCCGGTGAGCGCGCCGACGCGGAAGCCGTGTCTCTCGAGGTTCGAGACGAGGCGCTCGGCGAAACGCTTCGTGTTGACGAAGAGCATCGTGCGCTCGACGCCCTCGCGTCTCAGGAGGTTGAGGAGGAGGGGGATCTTCTCGCGCTGCGAGACGTGGTACAGCACCTGCGTGACGCGGTCGGCCGTGATCTGCTCGGGCCGGATCTCGATCTTCCGCGCGTCGTTCAAATGCTCGTACGCCAGCTCCATCACGCGAAGCGAGAGAGTGGCCGAAAAGAGCATCGAGTGCCGGCGGCCGGGAGGCGGGCAGCGGCGGAGAATGCGCCTCAGGTCCTTGATGAAGCCGAGGTCGAAGAGGCGGTCCGCTTCGTCGACGACGAGAGACTCCACCTCGCCGAATGACGTCGCACCCTGCTGCTCGTAGTCCAGGAGGCGTCCGGGAGTCCCGATGAGGAGGTCGCAGCCGGCGCGAAGCTGGTCGCGCTGCCGCCCGTAGTCGATCCCACCGAAGACCGTCACGATGCGCGGCTTCAGGAAATGTCCGAGCGCCTTCGCGTCCTCGTAAATCTGCACGGCCAGCTCGCGCGTGGGCGCGACGATGAGGGCGCGCGGGTTTGGCGAGGCCTTGTGGCGCTTCACACGCACGAAACGCGTGAAGATCGCGACGAGGTACGCGGCCGTTTTGCCAGTGCCGGTCTGGGCTTGCGCGGCCACGTCCTGACCGGCGAGGAGAAGGGGCAGCGTCGCCGCCTGAATGGGCGTCGCCCTGACGAATCCGCATCCGGCGATTCCCGCGCTCACGGCGTGCGGGAGCTTCAGGTCGGCGAAGTAGACGTCGGAGAGGTGGTCGGAGAATTTCCCCGCGGAAGCGGTCATCCGTCGCAATTGTAGCTTCCGGAGGGATTCCGGTCGCTCGGGCTCGTGTCGGGCGCGGGCCTCGTCGTGGACGATGCGCTGACGAGCGCCCTGCCGATTCAGGTCAGCGTCTAGAAGCAGGCGAAGGGCCCGGGGCGTTAGGATTGAGCCGATGAGCACCACGGTCGAGGTTCCCGTGATCGAGGGGCCGGACGTGGGGAAAGTGCGCGTGACGTCTCCCGCGACGGGCGAGCTTGCCGGCGAGGTCGCCGACTTCGACGCGGCGGCGGTCGCGGAAGCGGTCGCACGTGCTCGCGCCGCGGCTCCGGCTTGGGCTGAGACTTCACTCGAGGAACGCGTCGAGGCGCTTTTCCGTTGGCGCGATCTCGTTCTCGACACGCCTCTGGTGCCCGAGACGCTCGTGAGAGAGAGCGGCAAGCCCCGGCACGAAGCCGAGGGGATCGAGGTCCTGTACCTGTGCGAGCTGATCCGGGGGATGGCGCGGCTCTCGCACCGCGCGCTCGCCGAAGAGACGCGAAATCCGCGCCTCTTTCTCACGAAAAAGACGCGCCTCGTGCGGCATCCGCTCGGCGTCGTCGGTGTGATCGGGCCCTGGAACTTCCCGATCCTGAACAACGCGGCCGATGCCGTCGCGCCGCTCCTGGCGGGCAACACGGTCGTGCTCAAGCCCTCCGAGGTGACGCCCCTGACGTCGTGCGTCCTGCGCGATCTGTGGGTGAAGGCGGGGAATCCGCGGGACGTCTTCCAGGTCGTCACCGGGAAGGGCGCGACCGGAGCCGCGCTCGTGGACCTCGTGGATGCCGTCATGTTCACCGGCTCCGTGGCGACCGGCCGGAGAATCGCGGCGCGGTGCGGCGAGCGACTGATTCCATGCGTAACCGAGCTGGGCGGCAAGTCGCCGTTCGTCGTCCTCCCCGGCGCGAATCTCGAGCGGGCGGCGGAGGCGGCCGCCTGGTCGAGCTTCATCCATTCGGGCCAGGTCTGCATCCGTACGGAACGCATTTACGTGCATGCGTCCGTGGCGGACCGTTTCGAGGAGCTTTTCGTGTCGCGCGTCGCGGCGCTCCGCCAGGCGTCGCCGGATCCGGCCGGCGGCGCGCACGACCTCGGCGCCGTGACGTTCGCGCGTCAGATCGAGGTCGTGGAGCGTCAGATCGCCGACGCGAAGGCAAAGGGCGCACGCGTCCTCATCGGCGGCGCGCGCCGCGGGAACGGCCCCGGCCTCTTTTTCGAGCCCACGGTCCTCTCGGGCGCGACGCACGACATGGAGGTCATGCGCGAAGAGACCTTCGGCCCGCTCGTTCCCGTCATGCGCTTCTGGGAGAGCGCCGAGGCGCTGCGCCTTGCGAACGACACGCACCTCGGGCTCAACGCGACGGTTTTCGGACCGCCCTTCGAGGCCGAAGCCTTCGCGCGCCGCCTGCGGTCGGGCCAGGCGATCGTGAACGACGTCCTCGTCAACTACTTCGGCGTGGAGTCGCCTCTCGGGGGATGGCGGGCCAGCGGGCTCGGCGTCCGCCACGGGGGTGAAGGCCTGAGGCAGTGGACGCGCATCGAGGCGATCACGACGCGGCGTTTCCTTCTCGCGCCCGTGGATCGCTTTCTCGCGAAGAAACTCGCCTTTCCGTACGACCCGCGCGTTCTTGCTCTTCTCCGACGGGCGATGCGCGTCCTCTACCGGCGCACGCTCGCTGAAAAGCTTCGCCGGCCGTCCTGACGCGGGTCCCTTTACAATCGGCCGGATGAAGGCATTCCACGCCGCGCTCGCGGCTTCCGTTTTCCTGTCGCTCTCCGCCGGCGCGCAGACGAGCAAGCCCGCGTCCTCCACGGCCCCCGGGGTCCGGGTCACCACGGGCAGCGCCGCCCCGAAAGGCTCTTCCCCGGCGAAGGTCGAGGACGTGCGCGTCCTCGAAGGCCAGTCGACGGACCCCTTCGAGCTCGAGCGCCTCGGCCTCGCCGCCGCGAACGCGAACCAGCTCGACCGCGCCCGCACCTTCTTCGAGCGCGCGTGGACGCTCGGCGAGCTCCCAACGGCCGCTTACAACCTCGCATGCCTCGACGCGCGCACCGGCCGCGTCGACCAGTCCTTCGCCCGACTCGACAAGGCGATCGCGGCGGGATTCGACGACGGCGTGGCGCTCGAAAAGGACCCGGACCTCGCGGCCCTTCGCGGAAAGCCGCGGTTCTCCGCGATCGTCTCGGGCGCCGCGAAGAACCGGGCGTCGGGCGACGCGGCCGCGGTGAAGGAAGGCGTTTTCCTCGTGCCGAAGGACGGCGCACTCGCGATCCTTCTCCTCCTCCACGACAAGGAATCCGACCCGTTCACGGTGAGCGGCCCGTTCACCCAGATCGCGCTTTCGCACCGCCTGCTCGTTGCGGCTCCCCGCGGTCCCGGGCGCTCGGCGAAGAGGCGGTTCGGCTGGGGCTCGGCCGAGCGAGCCGCGAAGGCGATCGACGCCGCAATAGCGGCCGCGCGCCGGAAGGCCGGAAACCGGAAGCTCCCGGTGCTCCTCGTGGGGGTCGGGCGCGGCGGCACGGAAGCTTTCACGGCGGCAGCCCGAATGGCGCCGGGCACGTTTGCGGGCGTTGGCTCGATTGGCGGACATTTCGATTCTGGCGCCGCGCCGAACCCGGCAGGTCTCCAGGGTGCGCGCCTCTTTCTCGGCTTCTCGCGCGACTCCTCGCCGGCCGAGATCACGGCGGCCCGGCGCGGCATCGAGATCCTGCGCCAGCAGGGGTTCCAACCCGTGGTGGCCGAGTGGCCAGGAGCGGAGGCCGGGTTTCCGAAGGACGTCCCGCGCGCCGTGAAGGAGACGCTCGACGCGTTCGCGGACCAGACGCCCGCGGCGCCGCGCTGAGGTTCGCGTGGCTGTCGACTTCTACCGGCATTCCCTGGGCGAAGAAGAAAAGGCCGCCGTCCGCGTCGTCCTCGACTCCCTTTTCCTGACGACCGGACAGAAGGTCTACGCCTTCGAAAAGGCCTTCGAGGAGTATCTCGGCGTGCCCGCCGTCGTGTGCACGGCACACGCCACGGCCTCCCTGCATCTCTCCATGCTCGCGGCGGGCGTCGGACCTCTCGACGAGGTCATCACGACGCCGATGACGTTTCTGTCCTCGGCGAACGCGATTTTGTACGCGGGCGGAACGCCCGTCTTCGTCGACGTCGATCCCGCGACCGCGAACATCGACGTCGACGCCGCCGCCGCGGCGATCACGCCGCGCACGAAGGCCATCGTCGCGGTCGACCTCTACGGCCTCATGGCCGACATGGTGGCTCTCCGTGCGATCGCGGACCGGCACGGCCTCGCGCTCGTGGAAGACGCCGCACACTGCGTCGAGGGTCGCCGCGACGGCTTTGGACCCGGGCAGCTCGCCGATTACGGCTGCTTCAGCTTCTACGCGACGAAGAACCTGACGTGCGGCGAGGGCGGNNTGGGACATGGAGCGCCTGGGCTACAAGTACAACCTCTCGGACGTGAATGCGGCGCTTCTCATCCCGCAGCTCCCGAAACTCGCCGAAAGGCTCCGGCACCGCGAGGGAATCTGCCGCCTTTACGAGGCCGCGTTCCGCGAGACGCCGGGCGTCTCTTTCCCGATCGTGCCTAAGGGCATGACGTCCGGGCGGCACCTCTTCACGATCTGGGTCGACCCCGAAAAACGTGACGCCGTACTCGCGGGCATTCAGGCGCGCGGTGTCGGCGTCGCGGTGAACTACCGCGCCGTCCACCTCACGAAGTTCTACAGGGAGCGCTTCGGCTTCCGCCGCGGCATGTTCCCCGCGGCCGAGCGCATCGGCGATTCCACGATCACGATCCCGCTCTGGCCCGCGATGACGGACGCGCAGGTCGACGAGGTCATCGCGGCCGTGCGGGGAGCGGCTGCGGAGGCGGGCTAGCGGGTCCTCACGCCGGCCCTGTCGACTCCACGATCTTCAGGATGTCCGAGCCCGGGTCGAGCGCGATCCCCGCGACGAGCTTCCGCGCGGGATTCGGGAACGTGACGGTCGTCGTGAAGTCCGTCGGGACCACGGTCACGTCGGACGTCGTCCCGTCGAGATACGTGAGCTGGACGACGAGCGGGAAGACGTAAAACGGCTTGTCGTTCGGGCCCGCGACGGGATGGACGACCGTGTGGCCCTGCGTCTGTATGACCGTGAGCGTCACCGTCGAGGCGTCGGCGGACGTCCGGTACGTCGCCCGGAACGTCGGCCGGAACTGCGTCTCGAGCCACTGGTCCCAGAACTGCTTGAGGTCGAGGCCCGTGCGCTGCTCGAAGAGCGCGCGCAGCTCGCCGCGCGTCGCCGTGCCCCACGCGTGGGCATCGCCGTACGCGCGCAACCCGGAGAAGAAGGCGTCGTCGCCCACGAGCCGGCGGAGCATGTGGAGGAACCAGCCGCCCTTGTCGTAGACGGCGCCCGTGTACTTGAAGGGGTCCGCGGGGTCGGCGACGACCGCCTGCGCGAGCTGGCCGCCGTAGAGCCCGTCGTCGTACGACGTCCGCAGCGTGGCGCCCGGGTTCCGGCCCTGCGCCTTTTCGAGGTAGAGGACCTCGCTGTACGTCGCGAAGCCCTCGTTGAGCCAGATGTCGTCCCACGTCCGCATCGTGACCTTGTCGCCCCACCACTGGTGCGAGAGCTCGTGGACGAGGAGGATCGTGATGTCGCGCGGCACGTCCGAGAGGATGTTCTCCCCGATCGACGTCATCGTCGGGTGCTCCATCCCGCCCGAGAACCCCGACGAGACGATCCCGTACTTCGTGTCCACGAATGGGTACTCGCCGTAGAGCGAGGCGAGGACCGCGATGTGGTTCTTCATCGCCGCGAGTCGCGGCGCGTTCGCGGCGGCGTTCTCTGGCATGAGGTACGAGCGGATCGGCATCGTCCGTCCGTCGAGCGCCGTGTACGTGTCCTCGACGACGGCGTAGTTCGCGACGTTCAGCGAGACGAGATACGTCGAGATGGCCTGCGGGAGGCGCCACGTCGACCGGATACGCCCGTCCGGGAGAGCCGTCGACGTCGCGAGGCCCGCCGACGCAACGACGTAGCCCGCCGGCGCCGTCGCCGTGACGGTCGCGACCGCCTTGTCGTCCGGCGCGTCCACGCACGGCCAGAACGTGCGCGCGAGAAACGGTTCGGCCACGCTCGTCGCGGCGTAGCCCGTCTCGTGCTGCCAGAAATCGAGGGCGGCCGCCGCGGGGGGTTGCCCGAGGTACGAGACCGAGATCGTCGCGCGCTCCTCGGCGCCGAGCGGCGGATCGAACGGGATGACGAGCTTCCCGGAAGCGTGAACGGCCGTGACCGCGATGCCGTCGCGCACCGTCGCCGTCACGGTGTACGCGTCGTCGAGGCCTAGGGCGAGGGAAGGTGTCTGGCGTGCGAAGCCGGCCACGCGGATGGCGGTCGTTCCGGAGAGGAACCGGACGGCGGGGTCGATGTCGAACGAGATGTCGTACGAGAGGATGTCGACGCCGCGGTCCACGCCCTCGACCGACGGAGGCACGACGCCCGCCGCGGCGCGCGCGGCGGCAGCAGCCTCGAAGCGCGCGCGCTTGGCCGCCGCCTCGACGTGCTCGCGAAGAGGGCCGCAGTCGATGCCGAGAGGGGGAACCGAAGATGCTGCGAATGAAAGAAAGAAAAGGAAGAGGGCAGCGAGCGCGCCGGCTGCCAGCCCGCGAGCCGGGCGCCAGCTGCCGCGAGGCCCCCCGCTTCCCTTTCTAAGCATCTCTCTGTCGTCTCCCCGTGACACGTCCACGCAATCTTATGCGAGGGATTTTCCGATGCCCTCACCGCTTGCGATCCGCTCGCCGAGAGCAATGCCGTCGCGGAAGCCGCCCGTCACGTGCAGCGCACCGGGCGCCACCGCGTCGAGAGCGGCGAGGTCCTGCTCGAGCGCCGAGAGCGTGCGGTGGTGCCCGAGTGGGAGCTGCGGAATCGCCTCGGGCCACCGGGCGATCCACGAACGCGCCGCCGGCCCGAGGCGTGGGAAGAAGCGGGCCACCTCGGCGGCCGCCACCGCGAGGAGGTCCGCGTCGGGTGCTCCTGCGAGCGCCCGGTCGAGGGCCCCGCCGAGAAACGAGGTCGTGAGGACGAAGCCCTCGGGAGCGCGCCCGGTGAAGAGCGATGCGGGATACAGGATGCCGAGCGAACGAAACCCCTCAACCTGCGGGATGAGCCCGCCGAATCCGCGTGGCGCGTCGTTCGCCGAGGCCGGGGCCCGGTAGGCCTGCATGACCACGGTCACCGGCGAAGACGGCACGGCCTCGAGGGCGGCGGCCGAGCGCGTCAGGACGTTGCCGAGGAGCCGCGCGGTCGCGGGAGCCGAGAGCGTCGAGACGAGGACATCGGCGTCGAAGGAGCGGCCGTCGCCGCAGCGCACGGTCCACCGGCAGCCCGGCGGGGCGGGTGTGCGCGGCCCTTCGATCGCGACAGCGGCCGCGTTCATCTCGAAATGGAAGCCGGGTCGCTCACGGAGGCGGTTCTGAAGAGTTTCTATGAGCGTGAAAAGACCGCCGTTGAACGTGAGCGTCCGGGCCCGATGGTGGGCTCGAGCCGCCGCGCCGCCCTTCTTTTCTTTCTTTCTAAGAAGTCCCCTTACGACGCTCCCTGCTGTACCTTCGGCCTCCCAGAGCTTCGGGAACGCCGAGCGCATGGAAAGCGTGCGCGGATCGCCTGCGTAGACGCCGGATACCATCGGGCCAGCGCCGTAGACCGCCGCTTCCTCGCCGAAGCGCCGCGCGAAGAAGGAGTGGACGCTTTCGTCCTCGAGAGACGCGGGCCGCGGCGCGACGAACGGCTCTTTCAGAAGGCGCAGCTTTCCAGCGATCGTGAAGACTTTGTTGAACAGCGCGGCGGGCCCGGGCACGACGGCGCGGGGCGAGCCGCCGCGCACGATCCATCGCGGTGCCTTGCCGTCGGCGATGACGACGTCCGGCTCCAGGCCGAGATCGGCGAGGAGGCGCTCGGCGGCCTCGGTCGTGCGAAGGGTGTTCGGCCCGCACTCGAGCGTGAACCCATCCTCCCGAATCGTCCGGATGGACCCGCCCGCGCGCGGCGCGGCCTCGAGTACGAGCGTCTCGCCCGGGCTCGTGCGCCGGAACGCGGTTGCCAGGCCCGCGATGCCGCCCCCGAGGACGACGACGCGTGTCACGCCGCCGCCTTCTCGACGACGTCGGCGAGGCCGCGAATGAACTCCGGGTGGTCGTTGAGGCCCTCGGCGACGGCATAGTGTGAAATGCCGAGGCGCGCCGCCAGGCCGCCGAAGAGGAGCCGGATCTCGTAGAGCGTCTCGACGTGATCCGACACGAAGGCGATCGGCACGACGACGACCTGCTTCTCGCCCGCCTTCGCGAGGTCTTGGAGGACGTCGGGCGTCGAAGGGCCGAGCCATTCCACGGGACCCACCTTCGACTGATAGCCGAGGCGCGACCGATAGCGGTGAGGGAGCGCCGCGTCGATCGCCTTGACGGTCTCCTCGATGTGGCGCGGATAGGGATCCTTCTGTGTCACGACGGTCTTGACCGGCAGCGAGTGGGCCGAATACAGCAGCACGGTCCTTTCGGGATCCGGGTCCGGCAGCGTTGCGGCCGCCGCGCGAATGCGGTCGACGTGCGCAGCGACGAAGCCCGGCTCCGCGTACCACGCGTCAGGCGCGTTGCGCCGCTCCGGCGACCAGCCCATCGCGGCGAGCGCACGCGTGACCCGGTTGAAGGAGCCGCGCGTCGTCGTCACGGAGTACTGAGGATAGAGCGGCAGGACGAGGAGACGCGTCGCGCCTGCCGCGCGCAGCTCGTAAAGAGCGGTCTCGACGAAGGGCGGCGAGCACGTCATGCCGATGCGCACGACAGGCTCCGGGGCGCCCCCGTTCGTCCTTAGGGCGAGCGCTTCCTCGAGGAGCCGGGCCTGCCTCTCGGACCAGCGGCGGATCGGCGACCACCCGATGCGCTCGTAGATCTCGATGGATTTTGGCGCGCGGGCCGTCGCGATCACCCACGCGACGAGCTTCCGGAGGGGCACGAATGGGATTCCGAGGATCTCGGGGTCGACGAAGAGCTCGTAGAGGAAAGGCTTCAGCTCCTCGCGGCTCTCGGGCCCGCCGAGCTGAACGAGGAGAACCCCGAGCTTTTCGCCGCTCACGACCCGACCCCCTGCAGCAGAACTCACAGGGTACGAGAGAAAATCCTGGGCGCGTCTGCGGATTTCCCTTCGAGGTACTCGTCGAAGAGCATGGCGACGTTCCGGATGAAGATCCGCCCCATCGTCGTCACGCGGATTTCGTCCGGCGTCAGCTCGACCATGCCGTCCGCCACGAACTCGGGAAGCCGCGCCATGGCCGAGGCGAACGTCTCGTCGAACGAACGAAGACCGTAAACGCGCTCGATCTCGCGCTTGTCGATGACGCAGTGACAGAGGAGCCGCGTGATGACCTCGCGCCTGAGGAAGTCCCCCGGCGTCAGCCGGTGACCCTTGACGGTCGAGAAGCGCCGTTCCTCGGTCGCCCGGTGGTAATCGGCGTAGTCCTTCGTGTTCTGGACGTACACGTCGTCGATCGAGCTGATCGCCGAGACGCCCATCCCGTAGAGGTCGCAGCCCGCGTGCGTCGTGTAACCCTGAAAATTGCGGTGGAGCGTGCGGTCCTGCTGCGCCTTCACGATCTCGTCGTGCGGCAGAGCGAAGTGGTCCATGCCGATGTACGCGTACCCCGCCGCGACGAAGCGCTCGATGCCGGAGACGAAGATCGCGAACTTCTCCGTGCCCTCCGGCAGGTGCGCCGCGAGGACGCGCTGCGGCCGCTTGAGCCACGGCACGTGCGCGTAGGAGTACATCGCGACACGGTCGGGATGCAGCGATAGGATTTGCTCGACGCTCTTCTCGAAGCCCGCGCGCTTCTGGCCGGGGAGGCCGTAAATCATGTCGAGGTTCACCGAGCTGTAGCCGAGCTCGCGTGCGGCGTCCACGAGCGCCTTCGTCATGTCGAAGGGCTGCACGCGGTTCACGAGCTCCTGCACGTCGGCGTCGAAGTCCTGCACGCCCATCGACACGCGGTTGAAGCCTCGATTCTTCAGGACGGCGAGATGCTCCCGCGACGTCACACGCGGGTCCACCTCGACCGCGACCTCGGCGTCCGCGTCGGGCCGGAACGCTTCGAGGAGATGCTGCGCGAGCCGGTCCGCCTGCTTCGGCGTGAGGTACGTGGGCGTCCCGCCGCCCCAGTGGACCTGCTTTACGGGGCGCGAGCGGTCGATGCGCGACGCGAGGATGTCGATCTCCCGGTGGACATCCGCGAGGTAGGGCTCGATCTCGTCGCGCGTCTCGCCCGCGCGGTCGGGCTTCGGGACGATTTTCATGAAGCAGCCGCAAAACCAGCACTGCTCGTCGCAGAAGGGGAGATGGACATAGAGGGAGACCGGCGACCCCTTCGCATTCGCGCGCGCGCACGCGGCTTCGGCGCCTTCGGGGGAGGAATCGGTCCACTCCGGAGCCGTCGGGTAGGACGTGTACCGCGGGCCCTGGACGTTGTATTTCTCGAGCAGCTCCGTCGTCATCGGGAGCGTCTCGCCACGCAGGCGAATCGGGATGGCGCTCACGCGCGCGAGGTTAGCACCGGCAGCGGGGCGCGCGCCGCCGCGACGAACGCGGCGACGTTCTCGGGCGGTGTGGGCGGGAGGATGCCATGGCCGAGGTTCACGATGTGGCCGACCGGACCCGCCGCGCGGCGCGCGGCGAAGACGGCTTCCTTGACGCCCTCTCTTGTCCCGAGGAGGACGCCGGGGTCGACGTTGCCCTGCAGCGCCTTTCCGCTCGCGCGTTTCCGCGCCTCGTCGAGCGGAAGCTTCCAGTCGATGGAGAGCACGTCGACCGGCATCCGGGCGAACGAGTCGATGAGGTGCGACGAGCCCGAGGCGAAGAGGACGACGGGCACTTGGCCGCGCCGCGACAGGTGCGACAGGAGCCGCTCGGTGGCGGGGCGCGCGAAGCGGTCGTAGTCGGCGCGCGATAGCTCGCCCGCCCACGAGTCGAAGACCTGCACCAGGTCGGCGCCGGCCTCGATCTGGGCGGCGAGGTACTTGCCGCAGGCGTCGGCGAGCTTCGCGAGAAGCGCTTCGAGCAGCGCCGGCTCGCGGTGCATCATCGCCTTGGCCGCCGCGAACGACTTCGAGGAGCCGCCTTCGATCGCGTACGTCGCGAGCGTCCACGGCGCCCCGCAGAAGCCGATCGTGGCCGCTGTATCGTGCACGATTCGCCTGAGCCCGCGATGAATCTCCATGACGAACGCGGTCTCGACGTTCGGATCGAAGTCGCGCAGCTTCGCCACGTCCGCCGCCGTACGGATCGGATTTGGAAGCTGCGGCCCTCCCTCGTCGAGCCGGACCTCGATTCCCATCGGCGGAAGCGGGATGAGGATGTCGGAGAAAAGGACGATGCCGTCCATGCCGAAGCGCCGGAATGGCTGGAGCGTGACCTCGATGGCGGCCGGGACGTCCGCGCACAGCTCGAGGAACTTGAACCGCTTGCGGACCTCGCGGTACTCGGGCAGGTAGCGTCCGGCCTGGCGCATGAGCCAGACGGGCGAAACGTCCGTCGGACGGCCGAAGGCGGCGTCGAGGAAGCGCTGGCGGGACGGTGCCGTGACGGCTGGGGGCATGGCGCGGGAGGTTAGCATCGGCTGAAATCTCGGCCGCGCGTTTGGAGGGCGCCCGGCCTCTGATGCATCCACACTGATCCTGGCTCCGCGGAGGTTCCTATAATCGCGCGTGATGGAAGCCGCACGGCTCGCGTCGATGCTCGGGTGGGCGGCCCTCGTGGCGTACGCCCTCTCGACGATTCTCTACACGACGTCGGTCTTCCGGACGGCGCCGGCGATCGGCTGGGCGGCGACGGCGTTCGCGGTCCTCGGGGCCGTCTGCAACTTCGGCACGCTTTACGCGCGCTCGGTCGCTCTCCACAGCGTGCCGTATCGCGACCTCCTCGGCTCGATGAAGCTCTTCGGCTTCTTTCTCGCGATGCTGAACATCGTCCTCGAGCTCCGGCACAGAGACCGTTCTCTCGGCCCCTTCCTGATGCCCGCGGCCCTCGTGTTCCTCATTTTCGCGGTGCTCCAGACATCGCCCGTCCACAAGGACGCGCCGGAGCTGAAAGGTCCGATCTTCGCGTTGCACGTCACGCTCAACATGCTCGCGTACGCCGCGTTCGCGGTCGCGTGCGCGCTCTCGATGCTCTATCTCGTCGTGGGGCGCTCGCTCAAGAAGAGAGCTCTCTCGGGACCTGCCTCGCGGCTCCCGAGCCTGTCGTACCTCGAGCGCGCGAATCGCACGTCGCTCGCGCTCGGAATTCTCTCCCTTTCGGTCGGGCTCTTCCTCGGGCTCTTCTGGGCGTCGCGGATGTGGAAGGGGGAGCATCCCCAGTGGGTCCTCGACCCGAAGATCTGGTTCGCGCTCATGACACTCGCGTTCTACGTATTCGTCCTCGTGCGCGCGCGGCGCGGCGCGGGGCCCATCTCGACGGCGCGCCTCTCGATCGCCGGATTCCTGCTCGTGCTCCTTTCCTACACGGCGGTCAACGTCCTCGTCAGCAAGCTCCACGACTTCACCTCATGAACCTCGTCTTCGTCGGCTGGGACCACCGCGCAGCGCCCCTCGACCTGAGAGAGAGACTCGCCTTCACGCCCGAGAAGACGCGCGAAGCGCTCGAAGGCCTCTTTGCGGAGCACATCCTGTCCGAGGGCGCGATCGTCTCGACGTGCAATCGCGCGGAGATCTACGGGATCTCCGCTCGAGAGGACGGCCTCGACGCGCTCGCCGGGTTTTTCTCGCGGTTCCACCGCGTGGATGACGCGCTCCTGCGCCAGACGGCTCTCTCGGGCCGTGGCGACGCCACGTCGCGGCACCTCTTCCGCGTCGCCGCGGGACTCGACTCGATGGTCCTCGGCGAGGCGCAGATCCTCGGGCAGATTCGTGAGGCGCATCGTCTCGCGACGGCGGCGGGCACCGTGCACACCGTGACGAACCGGCTTTTCATGAGCGCCCTCGAGTGCGGCAAGCGCGTCCGCGCCGAGACGGCGCTCGGCCAGAAACCCACGTCCGTCGCGGGCCTCGCGCTCGCTCTCGCCGGGCGCGTCTTCGAGTCGCTCAAGGGCCGGAAGGTGCTCCTCATCGGCGCGGGCGAGACGGCCGAGCTGACCGCCCGGCTCCTCGCCGACGACGGCGTCTCGGAGATCCTCGTCGCGAATCGCTCGTACGAAAAGGGCGAAGCTCTCGCCGCGGCCATCCGCGGGCGGGCGGTTCGCTGGGAAGACCGTGCGCGGGCGGCGGCGGGAGTCGATCTCGTTCTCTCCGCCACGAACGCCGCCGAGCCTGTACTCACCGTCGGTGCTTTGCGGACTGCGCTCCACGGGGCGCCGCGCCGCGGCCCGCTCCTCGTTCTCGACCTCGCCGTGCCGCGTGACGTCGAGCCCGAGGTCGGGAAGCTTTCCGACGTTTACCGATACGATCTCGACGGGCTCCAGGAGATGGCCGCCGCGAACGCGCGGTCGCGCGCGGACGAGGTGCCGCACGCGGAGGCCATCGTCGAGGAGAGCGTCCGGAAGTTTCAGGAGTGGTGGGGTGGGCTGCTGCAGGGCGACGTCGTGCGCGGTCTGAGGGAAAAGCTCGAGAGCATCCGGCGCGCCGAGCTCGAAAAATATGCAGGTAAGCTCGGTGCAATGGGGGCGTCCGAGAGGGCCGCGGTCGAACGCCTCACGGAGACGCTCGTCGCGCACATCCTTCACGATCCGACGGTGGGCCTGAAGGAAGGCGACGGCTCCGAGCGCCTCGAGCGCGCCGCAGCGGTGCGCGCCCTCTTCCGCCTCGACGAAAGGCCGAAATGACGAACAGGACCGCCACGCGCCCGCTCCGAATGGGCACGCGTGCCAGCGCGCTCGCGCGCACGCAGTCCGGAGCGGCGGCCGCCGAGATCACGCGCGCCACGGGCCACGCCGTCGAGACCGTCATCGTGCGCACGCAGGGCGACGAGCTCTCGAGCGAAGGGAAGGCGCCGCCGGGCGGGGACGAGGCCGGCGTTTTCGTGCGGGCGCTCGACGAGGCGCTCCAACGAAACGAGATCGACTTCGCCGTCCACTCCCTCAAAGACGTTCCGACGGTGAAGGCTTCGGGTCTCGTCCTCGCGGCCGTGCCCGCGCGCGCGGACGCCCGCGACGCTCTCGTCGTGGCGTCGCGCCACGCGGGTGTCACGTCGATTGCGGCGCTGCCGAAGGGCGCGCGCGTCGCGACGTCCAGCCCGCGCCGCGTGTCGCAGCTCCTCCGGATCCGGCCCGACCTCGTGACCGTCGCGATGGCCGGCAATGTGGACACGCGCCTCCAACGTCTCGAGGAGGGACGCGCCGACGCGCTGATCCTCGCGTGCGCCGGCCTCGATCGCCTCGGAAAAGGCGCCGTGATCACGCGCCGGCTGGAGCCGGACGAGATGCTCGGCGCTCCGGCGCAGGGCGCGCTCGGCATCGGCTGCCGCGCGGACGACGCCGAGACGATCGCGGCGCTGAAGACGATGGACCACCAGCCCACGCGAGTAGCCGCCGAGGCCGAGCGTGAGCTTCTCCAATTTCTTAGAGGGGGATGTCGGGCGCCTGTCGGCGCCCGGGGATTCTTGGAAGGTGAAGAGGGCCGCCAGACTTTGAAGCTCACCGGCCGCGTTCTCTCGCTGGACGGCCGGGAGTGCCTCGAAGACGAGATGAGCGCGCCCCTGGCTGATCTACTTTCTGAGAAAATCTTCCTCGGCCGTGCCCTTGCCGAGCGCCTCCTCGCGCGCGGCGCCGCGCGGCTCATCGACACGGCTCGCGAACGGACGCCGAGGTGAGCGGCAGGATCCTCCTCCTGCGCTCCGGCGCCGTCGGCTCCGAAGACGCCTTTTCGGGGGACGTGACCGTCCTTTACACCCACACCGTCGTTCCGCGCCCCGAGGGCGTCGCCGAAGCGCTCGCGTTCGACGCGCGCGGCGCGACCCTCGTGATTTCTTCGAAGGAGACGATCAACTACCTGCTCCCTCTCTTTCGCGCCCCATTCGCCGAAATGCTGGCGGTTGGGGAAGGAACCGGGGATTTTCTGAGAAGGGTCGTGAGGGGTGAGGCTGGGCGCGCGCGGCAACGCGCGACAGAGGACGGAGCAACTTCCGCACGTGCCCCGACGCCCGTTCGTGTGCCTGAATCACCCGGAGCCGCGGGGGTTCTCGACCATCTGAGAAAATCTTCGACGGCATTGCCCGCGCGCCTCCTCTGGCCGCACGGCTCCGACGCGGCGCCCGAACCGTTGGAACAGATTCGCGCGCTCGGCATCCGGCTCGTCGCTCCGGTGGTCTACGAGAAGCGTCCTCTGACCTCGTCCGAGCTGAATCCTTCGATCCTCGCCGATTTCCGCGCCGGCCGTTTCGCGGCCGTCGCCGTGGGCTCCATGGCGGGTCTCGACGTTCTGCTCGCCGCCCTGGACGTGCCGGCCGCGTCTCTCCCGCCGGTAAGGTGGGGCGTGCTGGGACCCGAGACGGCGAAGGCCGTCACGGCCCGGGGCCTTCCTCCTTCCTTGATTCCGGCTCACGCCCGCCTCTCCGATCTTCTCGAGCTCCTGCGGAAGGAAATACGATGAGCTATCCCCTCCACCGCTACCGCCGCCTGAGGCGCTCCGAAAGCCTCCGGACGCTCGTCCGCGAGACGTCTCTCGGCCCCTCGGATTTCATCGCGCCGCTCTTCGTCGTGCCGGGGCGCGGCGTGCGCCAGCCCGTGTCGTCCATGCCGGGCATCGATCGCGTGTCGCCCGAGCGAGCCGCGAAGGATGCCAAAGCCCTCGCGTCGCTTGGCGTCCTCTCGGTGATCCTCTTCGGCATTCCCGATCACAAGGACGCGGCGGGCACGTCGTCCGCTGACCCCGAGGGCCCGGTTTGCCAGGCCGTGCGGGCGATCAAGGCCGAGAGCCCGGCGACCGTCGTCATGACGGACGTCTGCCTTTGCGAGTACACGGACCACGGCCACTGCGGGGTCATTGCGCACGACACGGTGGACAACGACGCGACGCTCCCCCTCCTCGCGGCCGAGGCGCTCGCGCACGCGCAGGCGGGCGCGGACGTCGTCGCGCCGTCCGACATGATGGACGGGCGTGTCGGGGCGATTCGCGCGGCGCTCGACGGTGCGGGTTACCGCGACGTCGCGCTCCTCGCGTACGCCGCGAAGTACGCCTCGGGGTTCTACGGTCCGTTCCGCGAGGCCGCCGAGTCGACGCCGTCCTTCGGAGATCGCCGCGCCTACCAGATGGATCCGGCGAACGTGCGCGAGGGCGTCAAGGAAGTTCTCTCCGACGTCGAGGAGGGCGCGGATCTCGTGATGGTCAAGCCGGCACTTTCGTACCTCGACGTCATCCGCGCGGCGAAGGAGGCCACGAACGTGCCGCTCGCCTGCTACAACGTGTCCGGCGAGTACGCCATGGTGAAGGCCGCCGCCGCGAACGGCTGGATCGACGGCAAGCGCGTCACGCTCGAGATCCTGACCTCGATGAAGCGCGCGGGCGCGGATTTGATCCTGACGTATCACGCGAAGGAAGCGGCGGAATGGCTCGGATAAAGCGTCTTCGCAGAACGTCCCGGTCCGAGGCCCTTTTCGCGCGTGCCCGCGCGCGCATGCCGGGCGGCGTCAGCTCTCCCGTGCGCTCGTTCGCGTCCGTGGGCGGAACGCCGTTCTTCGTGAAGAAGGGCCGCGGCGCGACGTTGATCGACGCGGACGGGAACCGTTACGTGGACTGGGTCATGTCCTACGGCCCGCTCCTGTTCGGACACGCGCATGGTCCGATCCTCTCGGCCGTCCGAAGAGCCCTGCCGCACGGCACGTCGTACGGCGCGCCTTCGAAAGGCGAGGTCGAATTGGCCGAGCGCGTCACGAAGGCGTTTCCCTCGATGGAGAGGGTGCGGTTCGTGTCCTCCGGCACGGAGGCCGCGATGAGCGCGGTGCGCCTCGCGCGCGGCGCGACGGGCCGCGAGCTCGTCCTGAAGTTCGCGGGGTGTTACCACGGGCACGCCGACTCGTTCCTCGTCTCCGCCGGCTCCGGCCTTGCGACGCTCGGCATCCCCGGCTCGCCCGGCGTCCCCGGCTCTCTCGCCGGCCTCACGTTGACGGCGCGGTACAACGACCTCGCCTCGGTCGAGGCCCTCTTTTTCGCGCACCCGAAGCGCATCGCGGTCATCGCGGTCGAGCCGATCGCCGCGAACATGGGGGTCGTGGCGCCCGCCCCGGGCTTTCTCGAGGGTCTCCGCGCGATCGCCGACCGCGAGGGCGCGCTGCTGCTCTTCGACGAAGTCATCACCGGCTTCCGCGTCGCGAAGGGCGGCGCGCAGGAGATGTACGGGANNGCGATGCTCGATTCCCTCACGCCCGCGGTATACGCAAAGCTCGAGAAGACCGCGAGGGAGCTCGAACGCGGGATGAACGCCGCCGCGAAGAAGCTCGGCGTCGCGGATCGTGTCGTGATCAACCGCGTGGGCTCGATCCTCACGCCGTTCTTCACGAAGGGTCCCGTCACGAACTTCGACGACGCGAAAAAGTCCGACCTCGAGGCGTTCAAGCGGTGGTTCCACACGCTCCTTAAGAACGGCGTCTTCGTCGCGCCGGCGCAGTTCGAGGCCATGTTCGTCTCGACCGCCCACACGCCCCGCGACGTCGCGGCCACCGTGAAGGCGCACGAGGCCGGCCTCAGGGAGGCCTTCGGTTTGACGGCCGGCGGTTGACGGACCCCTCGAAGTCTTCCGGGAGGAAGCCCGGTCGCTACGCAGGGGCGGTCCGGCCGTTACCTGACCCTTTGTCGGGTGGAGCCCCGAGCTTGTTCGGCCAAATAGCGAGCTTGTTCGCCCGAGTAATTTGATGCAACTGAATCAAAGCTTCGGTGTTGCGGGACTCCTACCCTGAGCACGGATGAAAACGGCCATTTCTCTCGAACGTTTGTTCGTTCGCGTTTCTTAGGGTTCTTCTTCTTCGGTAAGGAGGCTGAATATGTCACTGGTATCACGTACGGCTCTCACACTCCTCGCTGGTCTGGTCGCGGTGCCAATGACGCCCACGGCGAAGACCGGCTCCTCGAGCTCCCCGGTGGCGCGCCAGGCGACCCCTGTCGTCTATGACGCGACCCAGAAGGAGGCGTACCTCTCGGTCGACCAGCTCACGTACATCCGGCCCGGCCTGAACCTCAAGATCGCCTCGGTCACGAACGTGGCCGCCGGCCAGAAGCCGGTCGTCGAGATCTACCTCACGGACGACCTCGGCGGGGCGCTCGACCGCACCGGCATCCAGACGGTCGGCGTCATCACGCCGCGGTTCATTATCGGCATGTGGAACCCGAACACGCGCCGATACATCAACGTCGTCGGCACCTCCGGCAGCGGCAGCGAGTCGGGGAAGGGCACCTTCCAGGACCTCGAGACCGGGCACTTCAAGTACACGTTCACGAACGCCATCGCGGCGACGTACGACCCGACGCAGGCGACGACGCTCGTCGCCTTCGGTTCGCGCGACACGACGGATGCCGTCGGGAAGATCTACTACGCGACGCCTCAGTACCAGGACTGGGTTCCGTCCACCGGCAAGGCCGCGACGACGTTCACCGCGATGACGGTCGCGCGCTGCAACCAGTGCCACGACCCGATCGCCCCGCACGGCGGCAACTACCGTGACATCAAGCAGTGCGTCCTCTGCCACAACCCGAACCGGATGACCGGCACGGCCGCGCCCTTCGACGGCCAGATCTTCTTCCACCAGCTCCACCAGGGCAAGAACGCGACGGTCGGCGCGGTCACGTACCCGCAGGACATCCGCTTCTGCACGACCTGCCACGACCCGGCGGCGGCCGGCGGCGCCAGCTGGTACACGTACCCCTCCGTCGCGGCCTGCGGCTCCTGCCATGACAACGTGAACTTCACGACGGGCGCGAACCACGCGGCCGGCCCCGCGGCCGACGGCACGTGCGCGACCTGCCACCAGCCCCAGGGCAATACTGAGTGGGACGCGGGCATCAAGAACGCCCACATCGTTCCGCTCCTGTCGAAGCAGCTGAAGGGCTACACGGCCCAGATCCTCTCGGTCACGAACGCCGGCCCCGGCAAGAAGATCACGGTGACTTTCAAGCTCCAGAACGGCGACGGCTCGTTCGTCGACCCGGGCGTCTACAAGGTCACGGCGAA
Organism: Acidobacteriota bacterium; assembly: GCA_003152095.1. Taxonomy (GTDB): domain Bacteria; phylum Acidobacteriota; class Thermoanaerobaculia; order UBA5066; family UBA5066; genus Fen-183. Next base: position 21,603 of record PLZI01000033.1, read on the forward strand.
CGGCTCGATCAGCATCAAGCTCGGCGGGCCGACGTCCGACTACACGAACCCCGGCATGAGCGCCGACGCCCAGCCATTCAGCGAGTCCGTCCAGACCGCGACGTACAACGCCACGACCGGCATCGCGACGTACACGTTCACGAACGCGATCCCGGCGACCGCCGCGGGCACGTACGTCGTCTCGATCGAGACGCGCCGCGCGTACACGCTGAACCCGGCACCCAACCTGGGCCCGGCGACGGTCAACGAGGGAGCCCCGAACCAGCCGTTCTATTTCGCGGTCACGGGCACGACGGTCACGCCGCGCCGCCAGGTCGTGGACCTCGCGAAGTGCAATGTCTGCCACGCGAGGCTCGACAACCTCTTCTCGCACGGCAACCAACGCATCGCCACCCAGCACTGCACCATCTGCCACAACCCGAACGCCGACGACTCGCCGACGCGCAACGCCGTGGCGACGGCCCCGCAGCCGCCCGAGTCGATCGAGTTCTCCCGCATGATCCACCGCATCCACACGGGTGAGGGCTCGTCGTCGTTGAGCCAGCCCGGCCTCGCCCAGGACTACACGATCTACGGCTTCGGCGGCGCCGTCTCGACCTTCAACGACGTGACGTACCCCGGCGACCGCCGCAACTGCCTCGCGTGCCACACGACGGCGGCGGTCACTGAGCTCCCGCTCCCGATCACGAACCAGCCCGTCATCACGCAGCGCGACTTCTTCTCGCCGCGCGGCTCGGCTACGGCGGCCTGCACGGGCTGCCATGACAGCCGCGACGTCGCCGCCCACGCGTTCCTGAACACGGCGTTCTTCCCGGGCTCCCCAACGGTCCCTGCCGAGGCCTGCGGCACGTGCCACGCGGCCGGAGCGGACTACGACGTCGCCAAGGTCCACGCGCGCTAACAGAGGAAGGCCTGTGAAACACCTTTCGCTCGGAGCTTTCGCCGCCGCCACCCTCGCCGTACTCACGGCGGGGGCCGCGGTGGCCCAGGCTCCAGCCAGTCCGGCACCCGCGAAGGTGGAGGCCGGCCCCGCGTGCGCCGACTGCCACGACGAGGCCAAGATCTTCGCGAATAACCCCCACATGCGAGGCTACCGCGCCGCCCACGGCGGCGCGGCCGGCATCGCGGTCTGCGCGACGTGTCACGGCGACGGAGCGAAGCACATGGAGGCCGGAGGGGACAAAACCCTCATCAAGACCCTCCATGGGCGCACCGGCGCCGAGACCTGCGTGACCTGTCACAAGCAGTCCGCGGAGCGCTCGTCCTTCAAGACGGGCGTGCACGCGTCGTCCGAGGCGGTCAACTGCCTCTCCTGCCATGCTATCCATAAGTCCGACCCGAAGCAGGCCAGCCTGCTCGTGTCCGCGCCGACGAAGCTGTGCGCAACCTGCCATCAGGACGCGGCCTCGTCCTTCCGGACGTTCCCGTATGCGCACAGGCTGAAAGAGGGCGCGCTTTCCTGCGTGTCCTGCCACGACCCGCACGGCCGGTCGTACAAGCACGCGGTGAAAGAGACGAGAGCCGGCGAACCCGGCTGCGTCTCCTGCCACGCGGAGGTGCGCGGTCCGTTCATCTTCACGCACGTCAACGGCGTCGCCGGCGACTGCACGAGCTGCCACGTTCCACATGGCTCCTCGTATCCCCACCAGCTGCAGCGGGCGACGATCGCCGCGCAGTGTCTCGAGTGTCACTCGACGCTCTCTTCGGGGACTCTGGGCTCGCAGCCGCCTTCTTTCCACAACATCTCGCTGCCGCGGTATCGGAACTGCACGACCTGCCACGTCGCCGTGCACGGTTCCCAGCGCTCGCCGCAGCTTTTGAAGTAAGGACAGGCCGATGCGAACATTCCGCTCCGCCTTCCTCGTCGCCGCGCTCGCCTCGACTCTCGGTTCGGCCGGCGTCGCCCGTGCCCAGGCGATTCCGTTCGACATCGAGGTCGGCTACCGATTCCTCGACATCATTGGCAGCGAGGAGTCCTACCGCTCGCAGATCAACGAGCGCGAAGGATTTCTCGTGCGCGGCATCCACCTCGGAGCCGACGGCAAGACAGACGGCTTCCCGATCGTTGACCACCTGCGGATCGACGGCTCCGACCTCGGGGCCGGCCCTGCCGGCTCCCTGAGCGTCGACGCGGGCCTCACTGGCGCGTACCGCCTGCGTCTCACGTACCGCCACCTCGACCAGTTCAGCGCGCTCGCCGGCTTCGCGAACCCCCTCGGCGCGCTGATCGGCCAGCAGACGTGGGACCGCACGCGCGACATGGTCGACGTCAACCTCGAGCTCCTGCCGGGCGCCGTCGTTACGCCTCTCTTCGGATACACCTCCAACAACCTCACCGGTCCGGGCTACACGACGGCGTTCTTGGGCCAGGACGAGTTCCGCCTTGGCCAGGATCTCAAGGTCCATGACCAGGAGATCCGCGTCGGCGCCGGGTTCCATGCGGGAGCGTTCTCGGGCGAGTTCCTCGAGGGCTGGCGCCGCGACCGCGAGATCGAGAAGGACAGTCTTCTCAGCGGCGCGGGCGCGGGCAATAACACGGGTACGGTTCTCGGCAACAACCTTAACCTCTCCTCCCTCACGCGCTCGAGCGTGACCGACGTGAACACGCCGACGTCGTCGTTTTTCCTGCGCGGCTTCGCGACCGACGCCGTCCAGCTCATGGCCTTCTACGTCCGCGCGAACGCGAGCGGAGACAGCACGGACCAGGAGAATCTCAGCGGCTCGCTCGTGTCGTTTCCGCTGGCCCGGTTCTTCACCGGCCTGGCCGATAACTCTTCGTCCCGCGTCCAGAACACGATGTGGCGCGTGGGCGGGCGCGTCGAGTGGCACGTTCTCGACGGGATCGACGTGACGGGCGGCTTCGTTCGCCGCCATGCCTCGTGGGACGGCCAGGACCTCGTGAGCAGCCTGTTCACGGGGACGACCGGCTACACCGGCTTCACGCTCGCGGACATCCAGACCATCCTCAACGCCCAGACCTCCGTCGATCGCATCGAGGACGTGTACGACGTTCAGATTGCCGCCAAGGCGTTCGGGCCCTTCGGCGTCCGCGCCGGATACTCGCGGATCGAGCAGGACCTCACCGTCACCGAGGATCCGTCCGAGATTCTCGTCCCCGGCGGTCAGGGCGGAAACTTCACGCGCAACATCAATCGCATCGAGGGCGCTCTCACCTATGGGACGGGCCCCTTCTTCGCGGCCGCCGAAGCGTCGTGGGACGACGCAAACCAGGCGGTTCTGCGCACCGATTACCTCACTCGCAATCGCGAGCGCGCGCGCGCCACATGGAAAGGCTTCCCGTGGCTCACGATCGGCGCGACCGGGCTGTGGGTCGACCAGACGAACGACACCCTCGGCATCAACTCCAAGGGCAGCTCGCGCCAGTACACCGGCGACCTGACGCTGACGCCGGTCAAGGTGCTCCGGCTCCACGGCGCCTACAGCAAGCTACAGGCCGACAACACGATTCCGATTCGCGCCCCGCAGGACTTCTCGGTTCTCGACTCCGTGAACACGGAAGACGGCCAGATGTGGGAGGCGGGCCTGGGCCTCAAGCTCGACAAGATCGCGATCGACGGCTTCTGGTCTCGTTTCGCGAACGAGGGCTCGTACGCATACCGGCTCTACCGGGGAGGCGCGCGCGTCGACTTCGACGTCACGGCCCAGTTCGGGCTCATTGGCGAGTGGTCGGTCGACCGGTACCTCGACTATCAGATCTCGACGTCCAGCTTCCGCGCGAACCGTTATGGCGTGTACCTCAAGTGGCGCCCCTGAACGAATCAAGATGAAAGAGGAAGAAAGGGTAATTAGATGAACAAGGTACGTCTTGGAGTCGTCTCGCTCGCATCTGCCGTGGCGCTCGTCGCCGGCTCGGCCGTCGCCACCATGGACCTTCAGAAGCAGTTCGGCACGACGTATCCCGGCGCCCCCAAGGCGAAGTGCAGCACCTGCCACGTGAAGGCGATGCCCAAGAAGGGCGAGGCGGACCTCAACGCCTACGGCAAGGACCTTCTGGCCACGAAGAAGGACGGCAAGTACGACTTCGCGAAGATCGAGAAACTCGACAGCGACAAGGACGGCGTCTCGAACATCGACGAAATCAAGAAGGGGACGAACCCCGGCGATCCCGCGTCGAAGTAGGATTGGGGGATGAGGTTCGGGGGCGTTCTCGCCGCGTTACTGCTCACGGCCGCCCCCCTCCAGGCGGCGGCGCCGCCTCCGAAGCCTCCCGCGAACGACGACTGTCTCGCCTGCCACGAGGACCCGTCCGCGAAACGCGCGAACGGATCTTCGGTGGCCGTTGACAAGGCGGCCTTCGCCTCGTCCGTTCATGGAGCCGCCGGCGCATCCTGCGTCGACTGCCACCAAGACCTCGCGAAGACGGCCGATTTTCCGCATCCTGAAAAGCTCGCTGTTGTGGACTGTGCCTCTTGTCACGCGTCGGAAGTCGCGGACTACGAGAAGAGCGTTCATGCTGCCGAACGCGGGAAGTCGAAGGCCAGCAAGGCCGCGTGGTGCACGGACTGCCACGGCATTCACGACATCCGGCCTTCGAAGGACCCCGCGTCGCGCACGAACCACTTCAACCTTCCGACGACGTGCCTGAAATGCCATGGCAATCTCGCGGTCGTGCCAAGCGCGGGCGGACCTCCCGTGAACCAGCCGGCGCTCTTCCACGACAGTATCCACGGGCGCGCGCTCGAAAGAAGCGGTCTGAAGTTCGCCCCGAATTGCTCGAACTGTCATGGGGCGCATGCGATCCGCAATCCGAAGACCGATCCGGAAAGCGCGGTATTCCGGACAAAAATCCCCGCGACGTGCGGGACGTGCCACGAGAAGATCCTCGCGGAGTACAGCGACTCGATTCACGGGACCCAGCTCGCCAAGGGGAATGCGAAGGTGCCCGTCTGCTCCGACTGCCATACGGCGCACGCCATCACCGACTCGTCCGACGCCCGCCGCCTCGCGATCCTCCACCAGTGCGGGGGATGCCACGAGACTTCGCTCGCGACCTATCGCGATACCTATCACGGCCAGGTGAACGCGATGGGCTTCTCCCGCATCGCGACCTGCGCCGACTGCCACACCGCGCACCAGATCCACCCGGCCGGCGACCCGCGAGCCTCGGTCGCGCCCGCGAATCGCCTGAGGACGTGCCAGAAATGTCATGCCGGGGCGACAGCGAACTTCTCCCGTTACGACCCGCACGCGAACACGCACGACAAGGGGCGGAGCCGCCTGCTGTGGGCGACGGCCCTGTTCATGAGAATCCTCCTCGCCGGAGTTTTCGCGTTTTTCGGGATCCACACGGTCCTCTGGTTCCCCCGGTCGGTCAAGGCGCGCGTCGACGCGAACCGGAAGGGCCGCGGAGCGGGTGACGGACGCGGAGAAGCATGATGACGGAGAAAGCCCCCGAGGCAGACGGCACGATCTGGGTCCGGCGCTTCGACCGGTTCGACCGCTCGCTGCACATCCTCCTGATGGCGAGCTTCCTGGGTCTCTCGCTCACCGGCGTGCCGCTTCTGTTCTCGGACAGACCCTGGGCTGCGTCGCTCTCGCGTCTCTTCGGCGGGTTCCGGTCGGCGGCGACGCTGCATCGCGTCTTCGCCACCGGGATGCTCGTGTGCTTCGGGAGCCATCTCGCGCGCCTCGCGAAGAGGCTCTTCGGCGACAAGGAGTACGGGATCCTGTGGGGGCCGTCCTCCCTCGTGCCGCAGCCGCGCGACCTCACGGATCTCGTGCAGCACGTGCGCTGGTTTCTCGGGAGAGGCGAGCGCCCGCGCTTCGAGCGCTTCACGTACTGGGAAAAATTCGACTATTGGGCCGTGTTCTGGGGCATGGGGATCATCGGAGGCTCCGGGCTGATTCTCTGGGCCCCGAAGCTCTGGGCGCGGTTCTTGCCCGGAGACCTGTTCAACGTCGCGCTTCTCGTGCACGGCGAGGAGGCGCTTCTCGCGGTCGTTTTCATCTTCACGATCCATTTCTTCAACGGCCACCTGAGGCCCGAGAAGTTCCCGATGGACACCGTCATCTTCACGGGCGTGCTTCCGCTCGAGGAGCTGAAGCACGAGCGGCCCGCCGAGTACGACCGGCTCGTCGCCGAGGGCGGCGTCGAGCGCCTCGCGTCCCCCGCGCCGACCGCCGATCGCGTCCGGAAGAGCCGGATCGTCGGAACGATCGCGGTTTCGCTCGGCCTTCTCCTCGTTGCCTTTACACTCATCGCTCTCTTGAGCTGAAACCGCGTCGAGGAGGAGTCACATGAGCGCAGGAACCGGCGGCCGTCTGGCCGGATGGCTCAGGCCGATCTTCTATCTGGGGCGGAATCGCGTCTCGCAGCTCGGCGTTGCGCTCACGACGAGCGCAGCCGTTACACTGATCGGTTTCTGGCTCTTCGAGGTTACGAACTCGAAGCCCGTCCATCCGTACTCGGGCATCCTCTTCATCCTCGTTCTCCCGTTCTTCTTTCTCCTTGGTCTCGTCCTCATCCCGATCGGGATCTTCTTCGAACGTCGCCGGCTCCGCCGGGAAGGGACTCTTCCCACGGAATACCCGAAAGTGGACCTGGCCGACGCGAACCTCCGGCGCGCCGCGATCCTCATCGCCGGCCTGACGGTGGCGAACGCCCTGATCCTGAGTCTTTCGGCCTACGTCGGCGTCGAGTACATGGACTCCGCGCGATTCTGCGGCCTCACGTGCCACACGGTCATGGCGCCGGAGTACACGGCATACCTCGATTCGCCTCACTCGCGCATCGCCTGCGCGAGCTGCCACATCGGCCCGGGAGCTCCCTGGGTCGTCAAGGCGAAGTTGGACGGCGTTCGCCAGGTCATCGCGGTCACGTTCGGGACGTACTCGCGCCCGATCCCGTCCCCCGTGCATACCCTGCGTCCCGCCCGGGCCACGTGCGAGCAGTGCCACTGGCCGCAGAAATTCCAGGGCGACAAGCTCAAGATCATCTCGAAATTCGGCGACGACGAGAAGAACACGCCGACGAAAACCGTCCTGCTCCTGAAGCTGGGCGGATACATGGGATCCCGGGCCCTGGGCATCCACGGCCGCCACCTCGACGACAAGGAGCGCATCTCGTACCTCACGACGGACGGCCGGCGCGAGGTCATCCCGAGCGTCACGTACCTCGACGACGACGGGAAGTCGGTCGTCTTCACCTCGACCGAGGTGAAGGGAACGTCCGAGGATGCGAAGAAGGGCGAGCGCCGGACGATGGACTGCATCGACTGCCACAACCGGCCCACGCACGCCTTCCAGCTTCCCGAGCGCGCGGTGAACGAGGCCATGGCGGCGGACCGCATCAGCCCCGAGCTGCCGTTCATCCACAAGAAGTCGATCGAGCTCCTCAAGGTCACGTACCCGACGCGCGAGGCCGCGTTCGAGCGCATGGAGAAGGAGCTCACCGACTTCTACAGGAGCAAGTATCCCGACGTGTACCAGACCCGACGCGCGTCCGTCGAGACCGCGGTTCGCGAGGTGCAGCGGATTTACGGGCGAAACGTGTGGCCCGACATGAAGATCACCTGGGGAACGCACCCAAACCACATCGGGCACGAGGACTTCCTCGGCTGCTTCCGGTGCCACGACGGCAGCCACAAGGCGCCCGACGGGCGTGTCATCTCGGCCGAGTGCGACGCCTGCCATTCCCTGCTCGCGCAGGAAGAGGCGAACCCGAAAGTGCTCGCGGATCTCGGCATCCACTGACCGCTCCGCTTTGAATCAGGTGCATCATGGGAGAGTGCGGGGCGAGCCGCCACCCTGTAGGCGTCGTGGATCTCTCGACGTCGTACCTGGGCCTCAAGCTGGCCCATCCGCTCGTGCCGGGCGCGTGCCCGCTCTCTTCCGAGCTCGATTCGGTCCTCCGTCTCGAGGATGCGGGCGCGCCCGCGATCGTGATGCACTCGCTCTTCGAGGAGCAAATCACGGCCGATCCCCTGCGGACGGAACGGTCGCCCACGGATCCCGTCGGCTACCTCGAGCACCTGAACCGGGTCAAAGAGTCCGTCCACATTCCGGTCATCGCATCGCTCAACGGGACGACAGACGACGGCTGGACCTCGTTCGCGAGCCTCGTCGAGCAAGCGGGAGCGGACGCCCTGGAGCTGAACCTGTACCACCTGTCGACGAATCTCTGGACGAGCGGCGCAACGCTCGAGGCCTACACGCTCGACACGGTCCGGGCCGTGCGCTCTCTCGTCTCGATCCCGGTCGCGGTGAAGATCTTCCCCTATTTCTCTTCGATCCCGTCGCTCGCGCGGCAGTTCGAGGAGATCGGCGTGAACGGACTCGTCCTCTTCAACCGCAGCTACCAGCCGGACATCAACCTCGAGACGCTGGAAGTGAAACCCGACCAGCGCCTCTCGAACTCGACCGAGCTTCTGTCGCGCCTTTACTGGATCGCGATGCTCTCCGGCCGTGTGGACATGTCGCTCGCCGTGACGGGCGGCGTCCATACCGGAGAAGACGCGCTGAAGGCGATTCTCGCCGGGGCGGACGTCGCTCAGATGGTCTCGGCTCTTCTCCAGAACGGTCCCGGCCACCTGAAAGTGGTGCGTCAAGAGATGGAGCAGTGGCTCGACGCGCACGGCCACTCGTCGCTCGCCGAGATTCGTGGCAGCATGAGCCTCGAAAAGCGGGAAGACGGCCGCGCGTTCACCCGAGCGGGGTTCCTGGAGCTTCTGCAAAGGGGGGCCGGCCCCGGAAGCTGAGCCCGGAGGCGGAGGGGCGAGGCGCGATGTCAGATCCAGCCGCGCCGGAACGCGAGCGCCACGGCCTCGACCTGGCTGTGAACCTCGAGCTTCCGGAGGACGTTCTGGATGTGATTCCGAACCGTCGCGTGCGACAGGTTCAGCTTTGCCGCGATGTTCAAGGCGGCGTAGCCGTTGGAAAGCAGCATCACGATCTCCCGCTCGCGCCCGCTGAGCGGGGAGACGGAGATCGGGGGATCGTTGGGAGGGAGGCCGGCCGGCTCGCGCACGGCCGAGCGCAGCGACGCGACGATGTTGTCGAGGGTCGCGCCCTCGGTCTCGAGGAAGTGCATGAGCACCGCGAACGACGGTCCCGCCGCGGGAAGCGGCACGGCGCGGACGATGAGCTTGATGGACGAGGTGGATCCCTTCCTTTTCACGTCGAGCAGGTAAGGCCGCACGTCGTCGCCCGCGATGGCGGAGGCGACGACCGGGCAGTCCCTCATGCAGTAGAGGTTTCCGAAGACGTCGCGCCCCGCGAGAACGTCGTAGCACATCTTTCCGAGCACGTCCTCGGTGGACCACCCGAGCGCCTTCTCCGCGCCTTCGTTCCAGAAGACGATGCGGTCGTGGCGGTCCATTCCATACGCCGAAGCCTTCGACTCGGCGATGAGCTCGAGGGCATCTCGCACGGGCAGGGAGAGGGGAGAAGGCATACGGCGGTATTCTGTCAGAAAACGCGAAGTCACGTGTCTACGTCCCGCGCGGGATCGAAACGCTCGAACAGGCGGGCCAAAAGGAAGACCCCCCCGGCTGCCTCGGCCAGGACGGGGAGGGCCGCGAGAGCGGCGGCAATCGGGAGGGACCAGAGCCCCAGAGGCTTGAAGGCGAAGAAGATCAGGGGGCCGGCGAGGAGCGCCCCCGGGATGAGGGCGAGGGCGAGAACGAGGGACGTGCCGAGGAACGAAAGCATGCGGAGGCCCGTCTGCTCGAGGCCGACCGCGCGCCTCCTGCCCGCCGGGAACCAGGCCGGAAAGGCGAGGACGGTGGCGTTCTGGACCACGAGAGCGAGTGCGACGAGGGCGGGCAGGAAGACGGCCGCGGTCAGGGCGACGGGCACGAGGACGTCGAATCGCAGGAAAGAGAAAGAGCCGGAGGCCGAGGGCGACACAACCGCCGCTCCAAGGCACGCCGACCGCGCGATGCGTCCTCCCGCGATCGCCAGAGCGATCGCGATTCCTCCCCAGCCGTAGAGAGCCGCGACGACCGCCGGTGCGCCGAGCTCGGCGAGGACGAGACGCTCGGCCGGGAGAGGCCACGTCTTCAGGAGCGTGGCGTACTCGAGATCGCCGCGCAAGTCGATCCGGAAGCCGAGGGGGGTGACGAGAGCGAGGATGGCGGTCGTGGCGAGGCACGTCGCGCTTCCGGTCGCGGCCGCGGTGTCAGCCCGCGGCGTCGTCACGAGGGCGGATGCCGCGAAGAGCACGGCCGCGAGAGAGCCCACGATCGCGGCCTGGCGGGCGAGGCTCGTGCGTTTCCAGGCGAGAAGGTTCTTCCAGACGATCGCGACTTCGGGCCGTCCGCGGGCCGGGAGGGCGAACGGCACGGCGGCGCGGCGCTTCTCCGAAGGGAGGGCCTCGAGCCGTCCCGTCTCGCGACGGGCGCGCAAAGCCGCGCGACGCGAGGCGGTGGCGAGGGTCGCCTCTTCGAAGCGAACTGCCGTCCGGGCGACCCAGGCGTAAAGGACGGCGATGAGAACGAGCGCCGGAGGAAGCGCGAGCCAGAATGCCGGCGCATTCGCCGCGAGAATCGGAGCGAGGATCCACCGGAACGGGGTGAGAAGCGTGAAGGGGACGGTGCCGAAGGGTCCGGTTCGGAGCGCCGCGACCAACCCGCCGAGCGAGGCGAACGGCTCCCTGCCCGGGCCTGACGCGGCGGCGAGAACGCCCGCCCCGAAAGTCACGACGAGCATTCCGAGGGCGCTCCCCGCCACGGCGAAGGCCGCGATTTTCGTGGCCCAGCGAGAGGCCGGCGGAAGCTCGTTCCAGCGCGCCTTCGTAAAGGCGAGAGCGAGATTGTGGAAGTGGACCGCCGTCAGGAGCAGCCAGAGGCCGGCACCCGCCAGGAGCGATGAGCCGCTTCCGCGCCGGCCTGTCACGACGGTGAGAATGAACGCGCTGAAGAGGACGGGGAGCTGCGCCTTCAGAAGGGCGTAGTGGAGGATGGCGCGACGCGAAACCGGGGCCGGGAAGAGGAATTGGATCTCGGCTTCCGACAGCCCGAGCGACGGCTGACCTTTCCGAAAGAGCCAGGTCAGAAGCGCGACGACCGCGAGCGCGGCCGCGCCGGCGAGCAGGAGGAGGTCGCCCGCATGAGCCGGCAGGCTCGGCGGCGCCGGAGGGCGGCCCCCCCGGCTTCCCGGCCTCATGAAGATCATGGCGAAGTACGCGGCTCCGAGGAGGAACCCGATCATGTACCGCGGCTCGCGAAGGCGCCCGACCTTTCTCCGCGAGGCGTTCCTCAGCATCCGGGAAGCCGCGAAGAGCGCGAGAGAGAGCGGTGAGGAGGGCGCGGTCACGCCCCTCCCGTGACGCGCATGAAAATCTCCTCGAGCGGCGCGTCGCCGCCCGCGCCAGCGCGGATCTCGTCGAGCGTGCCGAAGAGCACGGCTTTCCCGCGCGAGAGGACGAGGACGCGCCCGCAGATCTCCTCCACGAGCGGCAGGAGATGCGACGACACGATGACCGCGGCGCCCGCCGCCGCGCGGCGGACGATCGTCTGCTTCATCCTCCGGATCCCGCCCGGGTCGATGCCCGTGAGGGGCTCGTCGAAGATGAGGACCTCGGGATCGTGAAGGAGGCCGCAGGCCACGACGAGCTTCTGCTTCATCCCGCGTGAAAGCTCGGCCGGCAAGGCGCGCTCCTTGCCCGTCAGCTCCAGCTCCTCCAGGAGGGCGCGCGCGCGCGTCTCGGCGTCGGCCACGCCGTACATCCGCGCCGCGAAGGCGAGGTGATCCTCGACGGTCAGGTACTCGAAGAGGCGCGGCTCGTCCGGCATGAACGCGAGGCGGCGCCGCGCTTCCACGGGCTGCGCGGCGAGATCGAATCCGCCGATGCGGATCGTGCCCGCGTTTGGCGGCAGGACTCCCGCGAGGCACCGCAGCGTCGTCGTCTTCCCGGCGCCGTTCGGACCCACGAGCCCCAGGACCTCCCCTCTCGCGACGCGGAAGCTCAGGCCGTCCACGGCCGTGAGGTTCTGATACGCCTTGACGAGACCCTCGACCTCGATCACCTAGGGTGGAGTGTACGGAAAACGGCGGAGTCCCGTCCCGGCTGACGCTACACTTCGTCGCATGCCACGCCTCACGCTTCAGACCGCCGGCGAGTCCCACGGTCCACTCCTGACGGGCCTCGTCACCGGGCTACCCGCCGGGCTGAGAATCGACGCTGCGGCGGTGAACGCCGACCTCGCGCGGCGACAGCACGGCTATGGGCGCGGCGGCCGCATGAAGATCGAGAAGGACGAAGTGCGGTTCACGGGCGGCCTCCGGGGCGGCGAGACGCTGGGCGGCCCGATCGCGTTCGAGATCGCGAACCGCGACCACGGCGTGTGGGAGAAGGTCATGGCCCCCATGGACGTCGATCCCGACGCGGCCGCGAAACGCCGGCTCACGTCGCCGCGCCCCGGGCACGCGGACCTCGCGGGTGGGCTCAAGTACGGCCGGCGTGACCTGCGCGACATCCTCGAGCGCGCCAGCGCGCGCGAGACCGCGGCGCGCGTGGCCGCCGGCGCGCTCTGCCGGCAGCTCCTCCTCGCGCTCGGGGTACGCGTGAAGAGCGGCGTCCTCTCGGTCGGGGAGATCGCGGTGCCGGAGGGGCCGCGGTCGTTCGAGGATCTCGAGAAGGTCGACGAAACGTCGCCGTTCCGCCTCGTGGACCGGGGCGTCGAGGCGGCCGCGAAGGACGCGGTCGACGCTGCGGCGAAAGCCGGCGACACGCTGGGCGGGACCATCCTCGTCGGCGCGCGGGGCGTTCCCGCAGGCCTCGGCTCGCACGTTTCGTGGACCGAGAAGCTGGACGGACGGATCGCGCGCGCGATGATGTCGATTCCATCCGTGAAAGCTGTGTCGCTGGGGGAGGGGGTCGCGAACGCATTCCGCCGAGGCTCCGCCGCGCACGACGCCATCTACCACGAGCCGGAGCGCGGGCTCTTTCGCACGTCGAACCGCGCCGGCGGCCTCGAGGGAGGCATCACGAACGGCGAGGACGTGCTCGTCACGCTTTTTCAGAAACCCATCTCCACACTGCGCGACGGCCTCCCGTCCGTGGACATCGAGACGAAGCAGTCGCATCGCGCGCAGTACGAGCGCTCGGACGTGACGGCCGTGCCGGCATGCGGTGTCATCGGGGAGGCCATGCTCGCCTTCGTCCTCGCGGACGCCCTTCTCGAGAAGACGGGGGGGGATTCCATGGAAGAAGTGAAGAGGAACTTCGAGGGCTTCGTGAAGGCCCAGAAACAGTTCTGAACATTTCGAAGAGAATTTTCTGAGAAGGGTAAGAGGGCCGGCCCGTGGACTTCGACCTGGAATTTCCTTCTAAGAAATCTTCCATCCAGTTCAATCACGCCGCGATCTGCCCGTTGCCGGCCCGCGCGGCGGCCGCCCTGGTCGAGTACTCCCGCAATCTTGCGGAGCGTGGCGGCCTCGACTGGCGCGACTGGCCGAAGAAGGCCGACGAGGTGCGTCTCCTTGCGGCGCAGCTCCTCGGTGCGGACGAGCGCGTCGGGGGAGCCGGCTCGATCACCATCGTGCCGAACACGACGTGGGGGCTCGACGTCGTGGCGCAAGGGCTCGACTTTTCAGCGGGCGACGCGGTCGTCACCACGGCCTCGGAGTTCCCCGCGAATCTCGCGCCGTGGGTCGCGCTCGAGAAGAAGGGCGTGACGGTGCGCCGCATCCCGACGCGGGACGGCGCGTTCGTGGCGGAGGACGTCATCGCCGCCTGCGACGACACGACGCGGCTCGTCTCCGTTTCGCTCGTCGCTTTTCACACGGGCTTCCGCGCGCCCGTCGAGGCGCTCGGCGCCTTCTGCCGCGGACGCGGAATCGTCTTCGGCCTCGACGGCATTCAGGGCGTGGGCGCCCAGCGCGTGGACGTGGCGGGCTGGAACGTGGACTTCCTGTCGGCGGACGGGCACAAGTGGATGCTCGGTCCCGAGGGCTGCGGCGTCCTCTTCACGACTCCGGAGCTGCGCGCGCGTTGCGCGCCGCCGCCAGGCTGGACGAACCTCAAGCGCGCGCACGGGGCGGACTACCACGTCCCCGAGAACCCCGAGTACCTTGCTGGCGGTTCCCGGTTCGAGCCGGGCGCGCTTCCGACGCCGGGCCTGTATGCGCTCGCGGCGTCTCTGGAGCTTCTTCTCGAGATCGGCCTGTCCGAGGTGGAACGCCGCATCGCGCAGACGCTGGGGATTCTCATCGCGGGCCTTCCGCGCCTTGGGTTTGAGCCGGTGCTCTTCGGCGGGCCTCCACGTTCGGGCATTCTCGCGGCGCGTCCACCCGTGGGAAAGGACGCGCGGTACTTTCAGAAGCGCCTCGCGGACACGAACGTCGTCGTGTCCGCCCGGGAAGGCTTCCTCCGATTCTCGCCTCACGTCGGGAACGACGAGGCGGAGGCGGAGCGGGTCCTCGCGCTGCTGAAGAGGCTTTAGCTTCGGACCCGTGCGCTTCGTGCA
>PLZI01000094.1 GCA_003152095.1 Acidobacteriota bacterium
GCGCGCATCATCGGGAGCGGGCCGATCGCCACGACTTCGTCGACCTTCTCGCGCGAGAGGACGTCCTCGAGCGCGGCCGTGACGAATCCCGGCCGGCCATACGTGCCGTCGTCGGTGCAGACGATGAGATCGTCGCAGTACTTCCTGAACCGGTCCTCCCAGAACACGAGCTCCTTCGAGCGGAAGCCGATGATTCCCGTGACGCGGTTGCCGGCCTCCTTGAAGGCACGGAGCTGGGGAAACACCGGCGCGACCCCGAGGCCGCCGCCGACGAGGACGACGTGCCCGACCTTGTTCACGTGGCTCGGCATCCCGAGCGGCCCGACGAAGTCGAGAAACGTGTCGCCTTCCTGGTACGCGGCCATCATCTCGCGCGTCGTCTTGCCGATCGCCTGGATGACGATCGTCACGGTTCCCCACTCGCGGTCGTAGTCGGCCACCGTCAGGGGGATTCGCTCGCCCCCATCGCGCAAGCGCAGCATGACGAAGTGCCCCGGCTGGGCGGCACGGGCAACGTCGGGCGCGTACACGTCCCAGAGGAAGGTCGATTCCGAAAACTGGTGGCGGCGGACGATCTGATACATGGAGACGGATTCTCCGTATCTGCGGGTCCCGTGGCTATGGTGCAAAACGATCAGGCCCTCCCGGCACAAGGAGGGGGGCCGGGATGCCCTTCAGGCCCGCAGGGACCGCAGGATCCGGGGGACGATCATCAGCGCGGCGCCGTAGAGGATGAACGTCGCGACAAGCGTGCTCGGGCGCCCGTGCGGGAGATCTTCGAACAGCAGCTTGAGCGCGGAGAACGCCAGCACCGGATAGGCGAGCCGCGCGAGGCCGGAGAGCGTGGAGAGGCGCCCGCACGACGCGAGCAGCACCGAGGCCGCGGCGAGGACGGCACTCCGCACGGAAGCCGTGCGGCCTGGGTCTCCGTCGGGAGCGACGAGCAGCGCCAGTCCGCGCACGGCGAGCGCGCCGACCCCCACGATCGAAACGCACGCCAGCGCGAACATCGCCACGCGCAGGGCGTGCCCAGAGGCGCCCGCCCGTGCGCGGCGCGCGAGGAGCGCCGTCGCCACAGCCGAGACCGAAAGAACGAGAACGGAGTCCGGGGACGGCATGCCGGTGACGGGCGAACCGAGGAAGGCGTGACGGGCGAACCCGGCCAGCCCGGAGGCGACCGCCGCCGCCACGAGCAGGACCGCACCATACGCCGGAGCCATCGAGCCGACGGTGCGGGCCGGCGCGACGGCCGCCGCGAATCCGGCAAGGCCCCAGACGAGTGAGGGCGGAAGGCCCGCCAATGGAGTGAGCCGCGAGATCGCAAAAACGATGAGAAAAAGAGCNNGGACCGTCCCCGCAAGAGAAGCGGCGAAGAGCGCGAGGGCGAGCGCGAGGACGGCGCCCGGAGAGAGGCCCAAGTACGCCTCGGGAAGCCCCTCGGGGCGCGACGCGATCCAAACGACCTCGAGCACGACGAGATCCGCCGCGGCAGCGGGCGCCCATGGAAGGTCGGGCCAGCCGCGGCGGACCGAGGCTGCCCAGGAGGCCGCCGTGAGAAAGACCAGGAAAGCGGCGAATGTGACGAGGGCATGGGTCGTCACGATGAGCACGATCGCGGTCACGAGGGCCGAGAGCACGGAGGCCCAGGCCAGCGCGTAAAGATTCCGGTGAGAAGACGCGGCGAGGGCGGCGACGGCCACGGCGAAGAGCACGCCGGCGGCTCCCGCGGGCGGCAGCACGTTGAAGCGCGTGGAGGCCTCCCAGACGAGAGGACACGCGATGACGAGCGCCGTGACGCCCCAGGCGGTCGCGGCCGCGGCGGAGCCTGCCCGGCCGGTGCGGTCGGCAACGACGAGCCAGGTCATCGCATAGGCGAGCCCCAGCGCCACCCCCGCGCCTCGCGGCAGCGTGCCCGAGTCCGTGAGAGCGCGCACGAGGAACGCGCCGGCGAGAACGAAGAGACACTTGCCCGCAAGCGCGGCGTACGAAGGCAGCGGGGATTCCGGTGCGGCGGACGTCGCGGGGACCGGCTCGGCGGGTGGGACGGGCACGGGCCTCGGGTTCGCTGGCGCGGCCGCTCCCTCGAGCGCGGCCACACGCGCTTCCACCGACCGGAGCGACTCGGCCAGCGCAGCGACCTGCTTCGCGAGCTCGGAGCCCGAGTCGTCCATGGCGGTCAAACCCCCGATGCGGCCTTGGACGGCCCCAGTGGGCGGAAGCTCAGACCGCTGCCTTTTCCTCGTCGAAGGGTGGCAGCAGCTTCACGAGACCCCAGAGAATTCCGAACGGAAGGATCATCAGGAGGATCGCGGGGAGCAGCCCCTCCTTCGTGGCGAACGCCATCTTGTACGTCGTGTACCCGAGGAAGCTCTTCGAGAAGAGCTGCCCGCCGATGACCACGTTCCACCNNAGCGTGAGCAGGCCGGCGAGGACGTAGATGCCCTTTCGGGCCGCTTCGCTCAGCTTCACGACCTGGATGAAGGCCAGCATGGAGATCGGGACGATCGTGCCGAAGATGATCTGCACGATGATCTGCGACGTGTAGAGCTGCGTGTGCGCCATGAAGTCGAGGCTCTTGAAGGA
>PLZI01000102.1 GCA_003152095.1 Acidobacteriota bacterium
TTCCTCGGGTCGCCCGTGGCCGCGAGATAGTCGTCGATGCCCTTCTTCACGTCGCGCATGAACGCGTTTCCCTCGCCGAGGATCAGGTCGTGCCTCACGCCGAGCGCATGCGCGTTCATTCCCAGCATCGCGCCGGTCTCGGCCGCGGTTTCGCCGTGGGACACCTGCGTGGACGAGCCGTCCACGATGACGGGGTGCATGCCGAGCCGCGCCGCGGCGCCTGCCCACGCGGACTTCGTCCGCGTGGAGTTGTCGAAAAAGAGCCCGTACGCGAGCTCATGGGGCAGGAGCGGCGCTTTTTTCCCGGCGCGGTCCAGCGCGGCGAAGCGCTCGGCGACAGCGAGGAGTTGGGAAAGCTCGTCGGTCGTGTCGTCGTCCGTCAGAAGGAGGCTTCGCCCCAGAAGGCCGGCGAGAGCGTCGGGATGGACAGGAGCGGTGGTTTTCAAATTCAACTCTCCAAAGAGCGGTCGGATGCGCTCGATGATTCGGAAGCAGGAGGGAACATGGCGGTCAGCCACGAGACGGCCCCCGGCGCGAAAAGCCCGGTCAAGACCGCGCGCAGCGTGTGGTAGTGCCCGACAGGCACGACGTGGCCCTCGAGGGCCGGCGACGCGAGGAGGCGCGTCTCCTCCGGGGCCGCGGCTTCGGCGGAAGCGAATCGCAGCTCCGCGACGCCGTCCCGAAAAACCGCCGTGCCGCCGGGCTTCACGAAAAGCTCCACGTCGCGGCCGCCCCAGCGCCCATGGGCCGCGAGAGAGCCGTCGTTCTCGCGCCGGACGAAAAAACCGGGGTGGGGGGCGTCGGCCAGGAAGGAAGCGAGGGACCCGAAGAGGCGAGGCTTCTCGATGTAGGGGCCGCCATCCTCGGGGCAGAAGACGTCACAGTTGCCGCAGTCGTTGCAAAGGTCGGCCCAGTTCGCGATCTGGTGCGTCGACGATTTTTCCCCGCCCATGGTGAGCGTCCGTTCGTCGCCGGGCGAAAGTCGGCCGTCGCGGACGACGAGGTCGCGGAACCGGATCGTCTTGGGCGGTGTCTCGAACGAGAAATTCGCGTCGTTCGGACAGACGGGAATGCACTTGTCGCAGTTGATGCAGTCCAGGAGGTACAGGTGCGAACCGATCTTCCGGGGCAGCCGGCCGGTCTTCGCCGCCGTGTAGCGCTCGGCGACGAGCGCCTCGGCAGCTGCGCGGCGGTGATTCAGGAGGGACGCGGCGGCGACGTCGCCGCGTCCCTCCGCTCCGGCGCGGGCCCGGATGAAATCCGGGATCGCCGCCGCGCCCGACGCATGCACCGCCCCCGCGAGAGCTTCCGCTTGCCGGTGAAGGCGCTCGTAGCCTCCCGGCCGAAGAAGGTCGGTGCAGCTCGTCACCGGCACGAAGCCGCTCGCGACCGCGCTGGCCACGTTCGCCGAGTCGATCCCGGCCGAGAAGGAGATTGGGAACGCCGCGCCGAGCTCCTCGCGGAGCCTCAACCCGAGCGTCAGCGCGAGGACGTGGAGCGGCTCGCCGGAGAGGTACGCCTCTTCGCCGGGCATGAAGTCACCGGGATTGACGACGACGAGCGTGTTCGTGAGCTTCACGCCGAAGCCGAGCCCGCGCCGGGCGGCCTCGCCGGCCAGATCCCGTGCGATCGAGACGGCGTCGTCCCGCTTCAGATCACGATCGAAGGCCTCGCGACGCAGGGCGATGTTCGTGTACCCGAGCCGCCGGTGGAGAAGGTTCTCCACCTCCTCGTATCCGAGGAGGGTCGGGTTCAGCTTGACGATCGTGTGGAGGCCGAGCTCCGAAAGGAGGTGCCGGCCTATGGCGGCGATCTCGTCGGCCGGGCAGCCGTGAAACGTGGAGAGCGTGACGGAGTCCGAGAGGCGCGTGTCGCAGGGAACGTCGGCATAGTGGCCAAGAGAGGAGGGAAGCTCCCGCCGCAACGCCATGCGTTCCCGGTCGAGGATCGCGCTCGCGTCGCGTACGCCTTCGAAGAACGCGGCGATCGCGCGCGACCGGATGCCGTCCAGGCTGTATCCAATGGATACGTCGAGGACGAAGTCACGCTCCGCGCTGGGAATGCCGCACAGCTCGGCCAGAATCTCTACCAGCAGGCGCGCCTTCGCGTACTCGCGGAGGGACTCTTCGACGAGGAGCTCTTGCGACCACTCGATATTGAAGCCCACCGTCCGCATGTCGATGCACGGGCGCGGGATCACGAGCCGATCGTTCACTTGAACCGTCTTGAGCTCGAGGATGCGGCCGCCGGCGAGCCAGGACAGCGCGATGTTCTGCGCGAGCTGCGTGTGCGGCCCCGCCGCCGGTCCGATGGGCGTCGCACAGCGGTGACCGTGGAACTTCACGGACAGGTCGAGACCCGGAAATCCCCTGAAGACGTGGCGGATCGGAAGGTCGTAGAGCCATCCGGTGGGAAACTCCTCCGCTGCGCGGCGCACTAGGACCGAGAGCGGGAGCGGGCGGAGCGTGCTCACGCCATCCGCTCCCAGATCCGGACCGCCTGCTCGCGCGCCCGGGCGTGGACGCGGGCGCCGTCCACGCGCGTGGACCTCCGCCCCTCGACGATCGCTTCGCCGTTCACGACGACGTCGCGCACGTGGCGTGTCCCGAGGCCGAAGAGAACGTGTCCCGCGAGGGTTGCCGCCGTCAGCGGCGTGGGAGGGTCGTATTCGAGGACGATCCAGTCCCCCGGGCGCGGCCCGACGGCCGCGTCGGCAAGACACTGGCTCTTTGCAAGAAGGGAGACCGCGTCGATCCCGCCCTCAGGCCCGTATGCCTTCCGGGCGCACAGGTGCGCGACGCGCGCTTCCGTAAAGAGGTCGCCGTCCATGCCGTCCGTGCCGAGAGCGACGCGCGAGCCGAGGGTTCTCACGTCGGCGTATCCCACGGCATTCTGGAGATTGCTGCGCGGGTTGTGAGCGATCCAGGCTCCCGCCTCCTCGACGCGCGCGCGCTCTCCTGGCGAGAGGTGAACGCCGTGGGCCAAGAGCGTCCTCGGCCCGATGGCTCCGACGCGGTCGAGGCGCTTGAAGGACTCCACGTCGCAACGGTCCTCGGCGGCGTGCACGTGCAGCCAGGCGCCTTTTCGCCGTGCCAGGTCCGCGGCCGCCCCGAGCGTCTCGTCCGAGACCGTGAAGCCCGCGTGAAGGCCCACCATCGCGGGGAGGCCCTCCCGGATCGCGCGCTCGCACTCCGCGAGGCCGTCCGCCGCTCCTCTCGGGCCGTGCCGGTCCGTCGCTCCGTAAGAGAGCGCGACGGTCACACCCACCGTCCGCGCCGCCTGCACGAGGACGTCGAGCGAGCCCCCGATGAAGGAAGGTGACTCGTGGTGGTCGATGACGACCGTGGCGCCCGAGAGAGCCGCGTCCAGGAGAGCCTCTTCCGCCGAGGCTCGGAGAGACTCCTCGTCGAGGGCGACGTCGAGCCGCCACCAGACCCGCTCGAGAATCTCCTGAAAGGAGCGCGTGGGTCCAGGTGGGGCCGCCATCCCGCGCGCGAGCGCCGCGTAGAGGTGCGTGTGCGCGATGACGAGCCCGGGCATGACGAGACAGCCCGATGCATCGAGCCGGCGCCGCGGCTCGATCCCGAGAAGCACGTCACGCCGCTCGACGGATGGCGGGTCGAGCGTGACGACGGTACCGCCGGCGATGGCGAGGCCGCCCGCGCCCGATCCGTGTCCGCCCGACTCTTTCACCACCCACGCGCCTCGCGAAGCCGAANNCGACGGTTTTTCCCTGCTGCTCGACCCACGTGAAGTACTTCAGGTTGTGCCAGCGCTCGCGGCTCTCGCGCGTCCCTTCGAAAATCCAGTCGAGCTTCTGCCCGTGGAAAACCGACGCCAGGCGCGCCTCAGCCTGGTCGTACGTGAGCGGCCCCGTGCGCGCCGCCAGGCGCCGCAGGACGGAGGGGTATCGGTCGAGGGAGTCCGTCGCCACCGTCACGACGGCGTCGTCCTTGCCGAGCCGGAGCCACTTCGCGGTCTTGATCGCCCCGAGGATGTTGCAGACCCCGCTGACGCCGAGGAGCGTCGAGAGGCGGTGCGCGGTCTCCCCAAGACCGCCGCCCGCGGCCAGAAAATCGCTCCCCGAAGGCTCGCTCACGAGCTGGAGGCCGAGCAGGCACTCTTCGTCGTCGATACACATCATGGCGTCCAGGTTCGTCACGTGATGGATCCATGTCACGTGCTTGTCGCCGATTCCCTCGATGGCGTGCCCGCCGTAGCCGTTGCACGAGAGCGTGGGGCACTGGACCGGCTCGAGACCGACGATGCGCGTCCCGAAGCGCGCCTTGAGGGCGTCGCCCGCCGCGATCGTCCCCGCCGATCCCATGGCCGAGACGAAGGCGGCCGGCCGGCCAGCTCCGAGCGTCTCGACGGCCTGGGCGGCCGCGGCTCCGGTGACGTGGTAGTGCCAGCGGTAGTTCGCCATCTCGGCGAACTGATTCATGATCCTCACCCGCGGATCGGCCGCGAGGCGATGGCATTCGTCGTAGATCTCCTTGACGTTGCTCTCGCAGCCGGGCGTCTTGATGGCGGTGGCGCCATACGCGGCGATCTTCTCGAAGCGCTCGGCGCTCATCTCCTCCGGGAGAATCACGACCGACTCGTAGCCCATGCGCGGGCCTACCCACGCGCCCCCGATGCCGTAGTTGCCGGTGGAGGGCCAGACGAGCGTCGACGCCCCGGGCGCGACGTCGCCGGCGAGTTGGTGCTCCATCAGGACGGAATACGTGGCCCCCACTTTGTGCGCGCCGGTCGGAAAGTCCTTGGCGTACAGGAGGACGATGGGCGAAGCAACACCGGTGAGAGCCTCGGGGAGCCGGAGCGCCCGCACGCGGCCGTCCTCCTCGTGCCACGTGATGTTGAAGAGGTTGACCGGATCGAGCGGCGCCTCGCGCCGCGCCACGCGGGCACGCTGCCTGATCTCTTCGGGAAGGCGCGAGGGATCACGCATCTCGGAATACGTCGGGCCATGGATCATTTGCTCAACTCCAATGCTCTTCGGACGGCGTCGAGGGACGGCGGGATTCTCTTCGGCGGCCCGACGGAGCGCATCGCGCCGCGCGTGTCTTTCAGGCCGTTGCCGGTGGCCACGTGGAGGACGCGTTCCCCGCGCCTGACGAGGCCTCTCTCGATCGCGACCTCGAGGCCGGCGAGCGCGGCGACGCCCGTGGGCTCGGCGAAGACGCCCGTGGCGCGGGCCAGGCGCGGGATCCACGACAGGATCGCTTCGTCGCGCGCGGTCACGATCGCGCCGCCCGAGGCACGGACGGCCCGGAGGGCCTTGATGCCGTTCCGCGGCGATCCGACGTTGATGGAGTCGGCGAGCGTCTGCGCCTCGACCGGCTCGATGTGCTCGTCGCCGCGCGCGAAGGTCCGGGCGAGGGGCGCGGCTCCTTCGGCCTGGACGGCCAGGAGGCGCGGCAGGCGATCGATGACGGCGTGCCGCTTCATCTCGACGAGCCCTTTCCAGATCCCTGCCGTCGTGCAGCCGTCGCCGAGAGCCACGGTCACGACATCGGGCATCCGGCCGCGCATCTGCTCGGCGATCTCCAGGCCGCACGTCTTCTTTCCCTCGACGAGATACGGGTTGATCGCGCAGTTGCGGTTGTACCAGCCGAACGCCTCGACCGAGGACTGGCACGTCTTGAACGCGTCCTCGTACGGTCCCTCAACGAGGAACACGGCGGCCCCGTAAACGAGGAGCTGGGCGATCTTCGCCTCGGGCGCGGAGGCCGGCACGAAGATGAACGCCTTCATCCCTGCCTCCGCCGCGAAGCCGGCCAGCGACGAAGCCGCGTTGCCGGTGGAAGAGCACGTGATCTCTTGCCGGCCCAGCCACCGCGCGCGCGTGACGCCCACCGAGCTGGCGCGGTCCTTGAAGGAAGCCGTGGGGTTGCGGCCGTCGTCCTTGACGAAGAAGGCGCCGAGGCCGAGCTCCTTCGCGAGCGCCGGCGCCTCAACCACGGGCGTGAAGCCCACCTGGAGGCGGGGCGGGACGACGTCGTCGGGGAGAGGCAGGAGCGCCCGGTAGCGCCAGAGCGACAGATCACGGTCGGCCTCAAGCGTGCGGCGCGAGAACCGCTTGCCGATACGCTCGGCGTCGTATTCAACGTCGAGGATTCCCTCGATCCCGCACCGCGGGCACGTGTACTCCTCCTCGCCGTGCGCGTAGACGGCCCCGCACAGCACGCATCTGAGACCCGTGACCTTCTGGAGCGAGCGGTTCACGCCGTCACCGCGCGATCGCCCGGGCCGCGGCTGAATCGCGCATCGGCAGCGTGAACCGCCGGACGCCATCGAAGGCGAAGAGGGCGCTGGCGACGGCGGGAGCCGTCGGCACGAGGCCGATCTCTCCCACCCCCTTCGCACCAAACGGGCCGTCCGGCTGCGGGTCCTCCACGAGGATCACCTCGACCTCGGGCATGTCCTGAGCCCTCAGGATCCCGTAGTCGCGAATCCGGAACGTCTTCGGCATGCCGCCCTCGCAGACCATCTCCTCCGTGAGCGCGTAGCCGAGGCCCATGTGAATGGCTCCTTCGATCTGCCCTTCGCAGAGCTTCGGGTTGATGGCGCGCCCCACGTCGTGGGCGGCGACCACCTTCGACACGCGGCCCTTCTCGTCGAGGACGACGACCTGCGTGGCGAAGCCGAAGGCCGAGTGGAGCTTCATCGGCTTTCCGGGCGGCGGTTCGTGCCCCAGCTTCGTCGTGTCGTCCACGAGAACTTCGCCCACGTAGACCAGGCCGGAAAGGTCCGGGAGCGTTCTTCCGGAATCGAGGTCGGCCTTCAGCTTCCCCGCCGCATCGACGACGGCGCGTCCGCCGAGATACGTCGCCCGCGAGCCCGTCGTCTGGCCCACCTCCATCGGGAAGCGCGTGTCGACCCGCGCGCGGAAGACGGACGCGGGAAGGCCCGTCACCTCGCACGCGCACTGAATGAGGACCGTCAGGAGGCCCTGACCCATCTCCGTGAAGCCGTTGTAAAGCGTGACGGTGCCGTCGTTCTCCACGGCGAGCCTCGCCCGTCCCCACTCCTTCATGCCGTTTCCGATGCCGGAGTTCTTGATGCCGCAGGCGATGCCCGCCCGTCCCCGATTGCCATACCAGAAGTCCTTGACGGCGAGGAGCGTCTTCTTGAGGCCGACGGAGGCGGTGAGCATCTGTCCGCAGGACCATTCGTCGCCCGCCTCGAGCGCGTTGCGCCACCTGATCTCCCACCCGTCCAGACCGGCTTTTTCGGCCAGCATGTCGAGCGCGCCCTCCATCGCGAAGTGAGCTTGGTTCGCCCCGAAGCCGCGCATCGCGCCACAGGGCGGGTTGTTCGTGTAGACGGCCAGCGCTTCAACGTCCACGTTCGGGCACTTGTACGGCCCCGCGGCGTGTCCGGCCGCGCGCTCGAGCACCTTGGCCCCGACCGACGCATACGCGCCAGAGTCGCCGATCATCCGGGCCCGAACCGCGGTCAGGCGGCCGTCGGCGTCGCACCCGACGCGGTAGTGCA
>PLZI01000180.1 GCA_003152095.1 Acidobacteriota bacterium
GTCCGCGTGGCCAAGAACGACGCCGAGCGGGCGGCCCTCTGGGCCGGGCGCCGCGGCGCGTTCGGGGCGGTGGCCCGCATCACCCCAAGCTACCTCGTCTGCGACGGCAGCGTGCCACGCACGGAGCTGCCGAAGATTCTCCGCAAGGTGGCGGAGGTCGGGAAGAAGTACGACCTCAGGATCCCGAACGTCTTCCACGCTGGCGACGGCAACCTCCACCCGCTGATCCTCTTCGACTGGCGCGACGCCGAGCAGAAAGCCCGGGTGATGAAGGCGGGGATGGAGATCCTGGAGCTGTGTGTGCAGGTGGGCGGGACGATCAGCGGCGAGCACGGGGTCGGCATCGAGAAGATGGACGCCATGCGGCTCTGCTTCACCGAGGAGGACATCGAGGCCCAAATGAAGGTGAAGCGGGCCTTCGACCCGAAGGACCTCTCGAACCCCGGCAAGATCTTCCCGGTCGCGCAGGAGGTGGCCCATGCCAGCTGACCCGAACAGCCTGGCGCAGAAGCTCTCCTTCCTCGTGGGGGGGGAGTACGTCCTGACCGGTTCTGCCGCGGCGCGCTTCGCGGTGGACGAGGTGGAGCCCGCCCTGGCCGTCCGTCCCGGCTCCCAGCAGGAGGTGGGCTCGGTCGCGGCGGCGTGCAGCGCCGCCGGGGCGTCGATGCTCCCGTGGACCGACGGCGCCCTGATCGGCCTCGGGAACCCGCCGAGCCGCCTCGACGTGGTCGTCTGCCTCGACCGGCTCACCCGGATCGTCGAGTTCGACGACGCCAACCTGAACGTGTCCGTCGAGGCCGGGGTGCGGCTCGACGCCCTCCAGGCGGTGCTCGGCGCCAAGCAGGAGTTCCTGCCGCTCGATCCCGCCCAGTCGGACCAGGTCACGGTGGGCGGGCTCGTCCAGACCAACGCGAGCGGTCCGAGCCGGCAGCTCTATGGGTCGCTGCGCGACTGGGTGCTGGGGCTGAGGGTCGTCCTTCCCGGCGGCGAGAGGATCCGCTGCGGGGGCAAGGTCATCAAGAACGTCTCCGGGTACGACATGAACAAGATCTTCATCGGCAACCTCGGGACGCTGGGGATCGTCACGGAGGCTACGTTCAAGCTCCTCCCGGCCCCGGCGATGCGCGCCACGGTCGTGGGGGTCTTCGCCCGGCTGTCCGAGGTGGGCGCCGTGGTCGGCCGGACGCTCGAGTCGTTCCTCCTCCCGGAGGCGCTCGAGGCGCTCGATCCCCAGGCCCTCGCCACCCTCGGCCCGGCCCTCGGGCTGGACGGCGCCCCGGGATACGGACTGGCCGTGTCCATGGCCGGCAGCCGGGAGACTGTGGAGCGGCAGGTCCGGGACTTCGCCGCGCTCTTCGGCGAGGGCAAGGCGCTGAAGGTCGAGACCCTGGGGGCCGAACGGGCGGACGTCGCCTGGCGGGCGATCCGCAACGTACAGGCGAAGCTGCCGATGGGGCGCGTGATCGCCAAGATCGCCGTACCGATCGGCAAGACGCTCGACCTACTGTCCGCCGCTGAAGGGCTGATGCGCCGCCACGAGTGGCGCGGGGCGATCACCGCCGGCGCCGGAAGCGGCATCGTCAGGGCGGGCATCGAGGTCGGAGCCGGTTCGGCCCTCGAGCCGCTTCGCGAGGCCCTCCTCTCGCTGCGGCGCGAGGCCGAGACCCTGGACGGGAGCCTCGTCCTCGAGGTGGCCCCGCTGTCGCTCAAGCGCTCCCTCGACACGTGGGGCAAGGTCCGCGAGGGCTTCTCCGTCATGCGGCGGCTGAAGGCCGAGCTCGACCCCCGCGCCCTCCTGACCCCGGGACGCTTCCTGGGAGGGATCTGAACATGGCCACGGACATCCAAGCGGAGGCCAAAATGGAGATCGCGGAACTCTCTCCGCTGAACGACATCATCGCAAAATGCAACCGCTGCGGCTTCTGCCAGGCCGGGTGCCCGGTCTACCGGGTCACCGGCGAGGAGCACTCGTTGTCGCGCGGCCGCCTGGCCGTCGCCCGCGGGCTGATGCTCGGTGAGCTCGAGCTGACGCCGGACGTGGCCAAGGCGCTGGAGGACTGCCTGCTCTGCCGCGGCTGCACGGCGCACTGCTTCCCGGGCATCAAAACCGACGAGGTGGTGACGGCGATACGGCACGCCTACCTGAAGAGTCAGGGGCAGCCGATGTGGCAGAAGGTGCTGTTCCGCTCCGTCCTGGCCGACAGCAAGAAGCTGGAGTGGGCCGGGCGGATGGCCGTCTGGGCCAAGCGGACCGGGCTGGCCAGCGCGGCCGAGAAGTCAGGCCTCCTGCGCCTGGCGGCGCCGGGGATGCAGGGGATCAACGAGGTCGTGCCGACGATGCCGGAGCGGATCTTCCGGCGCGGTGAGCGGCCGGCCGGCGCCGACCCGGCCAGGGCGACCTCGAAGGTCGGCTACTTCGTCTCGTGCGGCCTGAGCTTCCAGTACCCGGAGGTCGTCGAAGCGACCCTCAGGGTGCTGGGCCGCGCCGGCTGCGCGGTGACTGTCCTCGACAACACCTGCTGCGGCCGCCCGGCCCACTCCTACGGCGATGTGGACGCGGCCCGGGAGATCGCGCGGCGGAACGTCGACCGGATGGCCGCGGCGATGGAGCTCGACGCCATCGTCTCGGACTGCGGCAGCTGCAGCACCTTCCTCAAGGAGTACGGCCAGCTCCTCGCGCAGGACCCCGTCTACGCCGAGAAGGCGGCGGCCCTGAGCCGGAAGGTGAAAAGCTTCAGCGAGTTCCTCGCGGTCAAGGGGCTGGGCGGGAGCCCGGGGAAGGTCGAGGCCACCGTCACCTACCACGACCCGTGCCACCTCTCGAACCGGTTCGCGAAGGTCACCGCCCAGCCACGAGCGCTGCTGAAGAGCCTCCCCGGCATCACCTACAAGGAGATGCCCGAGGCCGACTGGTGCTGTGGCGCGGCCGGCAGCTACACCTTCCTTCACCACACCGAGGCGGCAGGGGTCCTGGACCGGAAGATGGACAACGTCGGGAAGACGGGGGCCACGGTCCTCGCCACAGAATGCCCCGCCTGCATGATGCACCTCTCGTACGGGGTGCGGCGCCGCGGCCTCCCGGTCCAGGTGAAGCACATCAGCCAGATGCTCGACGAGGCGTACGCGGGGCCGCCCGCCCTCTGACCGGCCGGGCGCGGGGCGAGAAAAAGAGGGAAACTCCGCATACCGGGGGAATCCTGGGGCGAGAAGAGCCCCCGGGTATTTGCATGCACACGAGCTAAGGAGAACCATTTCCATGATTCGTCAGGACATTCTTCAGAGATTCCCAGACCTCTTCGGGACCAAAAAGGTGAACGGGCGAGACATTGATGTTGAAGAGACGATCACCGTGCTCACTCGAGAGCTGCGTCCGGCGATTGCAACCGCGCTGACGGCGCGCCGGCTACTGCTGCGGTCGCCTGAGCCCGTCCGGAAGAGATACGCGTGGCCGAAGTGGGACGAGAGCTTTGAAGATCCGGTGAGCGGGAAGGCATGGACGTTTCGTCACGTTGTGCAAGGGCTGATCGATAACTTCCTCGGGCACGAGAGCGAGTGGCGCTGGCGGCTCAATGACGAGGTGCCCATCCCGGACGACGCCCACCCATTGGCCAATCCCGGCCTGGAGCTGACCGGGCCCTGGCATCCCCTGGATATGGCGTTCAACGCCTTGAACAGCCCGGCACCCATGAATATGCCGGATTTTGAAGACGCCTCGCCGCCCCACTTTCGACCCGATGGCACGCCGACCACTGAGCCGGTCGGAATCTTCGCGGCCCTGCAAAACGCCAAAGAGATCTTCGAAGGCCGCTGGAACGGACGTCCTTACGAGGTGGAGAAGAAAGGAAAAACACGCGCGTACAGGATCAACACGCCTCCCGAAAAGTGGCCGACGCGCTTCGGCCGCCCACCCGGCATGCACGTGCTCTACGACCACGTTACGGTGGACGGCCAGCCGGCGCCCGGACTGATTGCCATCGTCGTTCTCTGGGTGCTCAACAATTACGAGGCCCTCCATCGCGCCGGCACCGGCATGTATTTCTACATCCCGAAGGTGCAGACTCCGCAGGAAGCCTTGGTCCTGGAGGAGCTGCTGGCGCGGATGGAAGGGATCATCGGCGTACCCGCCGGCACGATGAAGATCAAGATGCTGTATGAGGAAGGCACCGCAGGCCTTTCATTGGCAGCCATCGCGTGGGTGTTGCGGCGCCGCCTGCTGGGAACGAACGTCGGCCGCTGGGACTACCTGGGCAGTCTGATGGAGATCTGGAAGGACGATCCGAAGGGTGTGTTTCCGGATCCGCAGATGATCGGCATGGCTTCGCCCAACATGATTGCCTATCAGCGCTACAACGCGCTGCTGATGCTGATGGCCGGAATGAAGAATGGCGAACTCAGCACGGCGGCCCCCATCGGCGGCATGGCGGCGGTGATGATTTATCAGCCTAGCGATCCCTATGGTCGCTCGCGGTACAACTTGCTGGCGCTGCGGGCCGTGGTGGTGGACAAATTGCGCGAACGCCTGCTGGGTTTGATGTTCATGCCGGAGGAACCGCTCGCGGCCGGCCAGCAGCCTACGTTGGACGACATTCTTACTGGCCGGGTTAAGGCACGGCTCTATGATGCCTATCGGCAAAGCTGGGTCGCCAGTCCGGAACCGGCCTATGTGGCCGCGGGCAATACACCAATGCGCACCCCTCTGGCACAGCTTCAAGCCATCCTGGATGCACCGTTGCAGACGGCGGACGTGAACGGAAGCCCGGTGCCGACGGTCTCCAGTGGACTCTCCGCCGCCGAGCGGCATCTGCTGCAATCCCGTGGATTGTTGAACGCGCACGGCAAGATCACGCCCATGGTCATCAACAAGGCCAAGCTGGACACGCCCGAAGCACTGTTCAGCCAGGAACTTTGGGAGGCGATCTACGACGTGCCCAAAGGTGACGTCACCATCGAGCACATTCAACACGCCTTCTATATGGCGGCCAACTACGGCTTCCAGATCCTCAACGGCAACTTTGCGGCTGCCATTGACGACTACGAGCTCAAGCTGCGATTCATGAACGACCTTGCCACTTACCGGATCGACGTCTCGTGGCTATGGACCCTTATCCATCACCAGGCGATCATCACCAAAGACGGCTATCTCAAGCGGCCGGTGCTGACCGACGATGGCGTTGAACCGGCTGCGAACGCCGCACAGGTCAAGGCCGGGGCCCGCTTCACCCCGGACTTGTTCCAGAAATTGTGGGATTATCACAATGAGTGGACAGCCGCGTTTTTCGCGGAGTTGGACCGCCGCGGCGATCCGGGCCGCTTCGACCGCGCCAAAGCGCCCGTGATCATGGAGCTGTTGAAGCGGCAGTTGCTGTCGCCCCGCTACATCCAGCATAGCGCCCGCGTACTGTTCGTCGTGGGACAGGCAAACGCGCAGGAACGCGTGCAGATTCTGGATGCGATTTTCGATCTCTCCCACGAGGAAATCGTCAGGCGCGTTACAGCAGGCACCCTGAGCGGGGTTGCACTGGCCGCGCACGACTATGTCTACGACATTTTTCCGAAGGTCGAAACAGAGGTGCGTTAGTCGGTCAGCTGTCCCTCGCGAAAGAGGGCGTTGACCACCTTGAAGCGGGGATCGTTCTTGTCCCCCGCCCATTCGAACGCGACCGACTCGTGATTCGTCAGGGTCGCTCCGGCCGCCGCCATCCTCTCGAGCGCGTGGCGGCGGTACTCCTCACCCCGGCCGCTGACGGCGTCCCAGGAGACGTGGACCTCGTGTCCCGTCTCGAGCAACCCCAGGACGGTCTGCATCACGCAGATGTGTGCCTCGGCCCCAGCCACGACGACCTGCCTCCGAGATGGGGAAAGAGCCGGACGGACCGCCGCCAGCGCCTCCTCGAAGCCAAGATCCGCGCAACAGCTGAAGCTCGTCTTGGCCAGGTAGCGCTTTGTGACGGTGAGGCCGTCGAACGCGCTCCTCACATCCGGGTGGGTACCGCCGAGGCCCTGCGGGTTCTGCTCGGTCAGGACGACCGGGACTTGAAAGAGCTCCGCCAGCTTCAGGAGGCGGAGTGTGGCGTCGAGGACGAACCTCGACCGCCAGATTCTCTCCACCAGCTTTCCCTGGAGATCGATGACGACGAGGAGGCTTCGGTTCAGGTCGAGGAGTCCCATCGGAGTCCCTCCTTCAGGGCGGACGATCCGTCTGTTTTCGATCCGCCCGCCGGTAGCGGGCTTCAGGCCGGAAACTCGCTGATCTGCGCCGAATCGATGATCTCGATGCACCCCCTCACGCTCATGGCGGCGGGGCATTGAGTGATGTACGTCTTGAGCGCTTCGCGCGCATCGTCGGCCTTCCCCGGCGGGACCGAAAGCGTGTACGCGACCCGGATCCGAGTGATCTTCAGGACGCCGTCGATGTCCTCGATGTCCCCCTCGGCGTCGGCGCGGTAGCGGTCCGAGAAGGTAGGGATTTTTCTTCCGGCCAGCACCGTGGCCAGTGTCCCCATCATTCAACCGGCGACGGCGCCGACGATGTGATCGAGCGTCGCGGCGTGCTCCTTCTCGGGCTCGACCTTGTAGAAACTCTTGATCCCGCCGTGGACGCCGTAGTAGACGGGTTCCGAGAAGCCCTCGATCAGAGCCTTTCGGGTCGGGCCTTTCTCGCGAGTGATGTGGATTCGGGATGTGTGCACGATCCGTCCCATAGGATCCTCCCTTCCGCGCGAGTAGTTTCGCACAGGTGCATCGGGTGGACGACTCCCGGCATTCACCTCGATGAGTCCCTCCGCCCCGCGTACGCGATTGTTCCTCATGGTAGGACGAGGACGCCACATGACGCCCAGATACGCGGTACGAGGTTCTCGCACTGCTCACCGCTTGTAGGAAGAGGCGCGCCGCTAGGCACGAGAAACACGTGCGCCGATACGCGGGCTGCCGAGCGCAGAAATGCGCCGGCCCACCGCGAGAGCACGACGAGATGGCTGTACGAGTGAAGTTCGATGCACGACGGCGCGCGCTGAGAAGGTTCCTGCACTTCAAGAGGGGAGTTGAGCCGTAACAGGTAAAATGGCTCATCACTCGTGCTGTGTGCGATGGCGCGAACAAGCACACCGCGAAGGCCATGCGCGGGCGCGAGCGCGAACCAGCCTTCCCCTTCGTCCTCAACCGCGACGATCGTGCCTTGGGCTAGCAAAGTACCTTCCTACGCCTAAGGATATCGTTTCAATGAAGACGAAAAAGGGCTGTCCTAGGACCGCCGGACTCTTTTCAGGCCCAATGCGGACCCTTCTGCTAGAGTTTCTCCACGAGGTACGCTGACGCATGCCAAGCTCAAACACGCGAGCCAGGATCCTCCCCGCGCTCTACGGCACCCGCTGCCTCGTCGACGCGTTTACGCTCGCGCGCGCCATGGAGGAGGCTCCCGTCTCTCGCTGAAGGGGTCGACCATGAGTCAGCAGAAGAGTTTGGCGATCCTCGTGGGAGGCGGGCCGGCCCCGGGGATCAACAGCGTCATCAGCTCGGCCACCATCCGTGCGGTCCTCGAAGGCGTGGAGGTGACCGGCATCCGCGACGGCTTCGAGTGGATCATGAAGGGCAACATCGAGCACATCTCTCCCCTCACGATCGAGGAGGTCAGCCGCATCCACTTCCGCGGCGGCTCCTACATCGGCATTTCGCGGGCGAACCCCACCCGGGACCCTCAGCACCTGGAGAACACGGTGATTTCGCTCCTGCGCCTGAACGTCTCGCGCCTGATCACGATCGGCGGCGACGACACGGCGTACTCGGCCATGAAGCTGGTGGAGAAGGCCGAGGGGCGTATCCGGGTCGTCCACGTTCCCAAGACGATCGACAACGACCTCGACCTGCCCGCCCACGTGGACACCTTCGGCTACCAGACCGCCCGCCACTACGGGGTCGAGATCGTCAAGAACCTGATGGTGGACGCGCGCACGACCTCCCGCTGGTACTTCATCGTCGCCATGGGGAGGAAGACCGGCCACCTGGCGCTGGGCATCGGGAAGGCCGCGGGAGCTTCGCTCACGCTGATCCCCGAGGAGTTCCTCGGCCACCAGATCCGCTTCAAAGCCATCGTGGACACATTGGTGGGCGCCATCCTGAAGCGCCTCTCTTACGGCCGGCGCGACGGCGTCGCCGTGATCGCCGAAGGGCTCGTCGAGGGCCTCGACCCTTCGGAGCTCCAGGGCCTCCAGGACGTCGAGCGTGACACGCATGGGAACGTCCGCATCGCGGAGGTGAACATCGGCGAGATCCTGAAGGCCGCCGTCCAGCAGCGGCTGAAGGAGTTCGGGATCAAGACGACCGTCGTCGCCAAGAACATCGGCTACGAGCTGCGCTGCGCCGACCCGATCCCGTTCGACCTGGAGTACACGCGCGATCTCGGTTACTGCGCGACCAAGTGCCTCCTCTCGGGCGGGCACTCCGTGATGATCTCGATGCAGGGGGGCCACTTCGTGCCGATTCCTTTCGAGGACCTGATCAACCCCTTGACGGGCCGGGCGAAGATCCGGATGGTGGACATTCATTCCACGCGCTACGCCATCGCACGGCGGTACATGCTGCGCCTCCGTCGCGACGACTTCGAGGACCCCCACGAGCTCGCGAAGTTCGCGGCCACGGCGGGCATGTCGCTCGCGGATTTCCGCAAAGAGTTCGGGTACCTCATCGAATGGGAGCTGCCTCCGCTCGTCTTCGGGTCGGAGCCGGAGGGCGGCGTCCCCGAGCGGCACGGCGTCGTGATCGGGCTGGACCCGGCGCCCTAGCCCGATCCACGCCGGGCCGCGGCGCGAATGAGATTGACTCTCGCTACAAACGCGTCAGAATTCGGCCCTCCAAAGAACTTCAGACGGGAATTCCGGGGGGTGACGCCATGCCGGTCGCGACGAAACCCGTTCTCACGGACGCGCTTCTCGAGAGGTGCCGCGAACGAGCGCCGCTCTACGACCGCGAGAACCGCTTCTGTCAGGAGGACTTCGACGAGCTAAAGGCCGCGCGGTACCTCCTCATGGCGGTCCCGAAGGAGCTCGGCGGGGCGGGCCTGACGCTCGAGGAGGCATCGCTCGAGACGCGGCGTCTCGCGCTCTACGCCCCCGCCACCGCGCTGTGCATCAACATGCACAACTACTGGGTGGGCGACGCGGCCGACCTCTGGAGGAGCGGCGACAAGTCCTGCGAGTGGATCCTCAAGGAGGCGGCGGCCGGAGAGGTGTTCGCCGCGGGCCATGGTGAGCACGGCAACGACATCCCCGGCCTCCTTTCGACCACGAAGGCCGAACGCGTCGACGGGGGCTGGCGCTTCACCGGGCGCAAGTCCTTCGGCAGCCTGACCCCGGTCTGGACCCGGCTCGGGATGCATGGAATGGACACGAGCGACCCGGCCGCGCCGAAAATCGTGCATGCGTTCCTGCCGCGCGGCACGAAGGGCTGCACGATCAAGGAGACCTGGGACGTGCTCGGAATGCGCGCGACGCGGAGCGACGACACGATACTCGAGGGCGCGTTCGTCCCGGACAAGTACGTCGCGCGGGTCGTCCCCGCGGGCGTCGCGGGCGTGGACGCCTTCATCCTCGGCTTCTTCACGTGGGGCCTGACCGGCTTCGCGAACGTCTACTACGCGATCGGTATGAGGACGCGTGAAGTCATCGTCGAGCAGCTGAAGACGAAGACCGCGATCGCGCTGACGCGGCCCATGACGTACCACCCGGAGATCCAGCACGGCATCGCGGAGATCTCCCTCGAGCTCGAATCGATCGGTCCCCACGTCGACGCGATCGCGCGCGACTGGTCGCGGGGCGCGGTGGGGCCAGACTGGTTCCTGCGACTCGTCGCGATGAAGTACCACGCGGTAGAGGGCGCGTTCCGGGTCGTGGACCGCGCGCTCGACCTGTCTGGAGGGTTCGGCATGTTCAAGAAGAGCGAACTCGAGCGGCTCTTC
Organism: Acidobacteriota bacterium; assembly: GCA_003152095.1. Classification (GTDB taxonomy): domain Bacteria; phylum Acidobacteriota; class Thermoanaerobaculia; order UBA5066; family UBA5066; genus Fen-183. The sequence continues at coordinate 9,953 of PLZI01000180.1, forward strand.
CGCGACTGCCGCGCGGGCCGGTTCCACCCGGCGAACTCGGCGCTCGTCCACGAGATCGTCGGAAAGCTGACGCTCGGTATCAGTCCCGACGAACAGCCGCGGTGGGGCTGACGCGCGTCAAGAAGGGGGCTTCGCGCCTCCCACCCACACGCTCTTCGGCAGCAGGCAGTGGACGCTCTTCTTCGCGTCGGACATGTCGCCGAGGCGGCAGTCCATCGCGAGGCTCGCGAGGCCGTAGGCGTCGAGGCGCGAGAGGCCCTTCTTTTCCTGCAGGAGGCCGATCATCGCCATCGAGGCCGTGTCCATCGCCTTGTTGAGGTCGGGGTCGGTTCCGGTCGTCACGAGCTCGGCCGGCGTCTCGCCGGTGGGGCGCGGCGGGAGGCTCTTGAGTTTGCCCGGGTCCGCGACCATGCAGTAGACGCCCTTGAGGATGTTGACGACCTCCGAGACGCGGCAGTCGGCGAGCGTCGCCATCGCGGCGGGCGCCTTGTCGGGCGTCGCGCGTTTCTCCTCGACGAGGAGTTTCGCGGTCTCGGCCTTGAGGATCTCGAGTGCCTTGTTGAGGTCCTTGTCGTAGCCCATCGTGATCCACGCCTCCTTCATCCGGATGCGCGGCCACTCCAGCGGCTTGCCCTTCACGACGTCGAGCGTGACGTTGAACTCCTTGAACGCGGTCTCGAGCGCCGTGAGGTTCACCTCGCCGTTCCCCTGCGCGGCGTGCGAGTCGCCAGACCAGAGAAGCGCGCCTGGGACGAAGACGGGCACGTAGAGCGTCGTGCCCTCGGTCAGCTCGCGGATGTCCATGTTCCCGCCGAAGGGCCCGGGCGGCACGGTGCTGTACTTGCCCGGCTCCGCGCGCGCCACGCCGATCGTGCCCGGGAAGGGGCGCAGCGGGATCTCGATGCCCGGCGCGAACTCGGCGACCTTGCGGTCCCAATCGAGGTAGAAATACTTGACCTGCCCGTCCGCGAAGTCCTTCGGAAACTCGCCGAACATCCCCGGGACGTTGAAGTTGGTGCCGTACGAGCGCGGCACGATCTTGTTGATCTTCACCGAGAGAACGTCGCCGGGCGCGGCGCCCTCCACGTAGATCGGTCCCGTCACGGAGTGCGGCCCGCGTCCCGGGTTGTCGGTCCGGAGCTTCTTGATCTCCTCGATCGTCGTGCCGGGGACGATCTGGTTATGCGAGTGCATCAGCGTTTCCATGACGACGGTGTCGCCGGGGCTGACGTGGAGGACCGGAGGCTGCGCATTGTCGAACCAGCCCCACTGCGTGGTCTCCAGCGTCGCCGGCAGAAGGTGGACCTTCCCCGGCAGGTGCCTGGCCGGCACGATGCGGAGCTGCTCCTGAGGCGTGTACCGGAGGGCGGCCGAGACCGCGAGCGCGAGGCCGGCGGCCGTGGCGAGGAGGAAGAGCGGGCGCACCGCGGAAGAACGCTTCATCGGGGCCTCCTTCACTTCGCCGCCAGCTTCACGGGCAGGCTGCCTGATCCGGGTCGGCGATTCGGGTGATGCACGGCCCAAGTCTACAACAATGTCGGAACACTGGTCTTCGCCCTCCTGTAAAGGGAGATGCTTGACAGCGAGGGGCGTGACAAGAATCTTCACGGGCAAGCTCAGCGGTCAGCGCAAGCGAGTCGGCTGCAAAGCCCTGTTAAACGTCCGCCTGAAATTTTTCGACTTGAAAGACCGCCAGTCGCATGTCATCGGCCCGGAGGTCGGCGGGAAGCCCGGCCTTTTGCTTGAGATGCGCCATGAACTCGTGCGGCTCCGGCAATTGTTCCCAGACCTGTGGCAGAAAGGTGGCGCGCCGGCTGCCGTATTGAAAAATGACGCCGTCGATGCCGGGACGAAGGCGGCGCAGGGCATCGGCTTCGCTGCTGAACTGGAGCGGTTGCGGCGCGGTCAGCACGGAAACCTCAATGCGCACGGCGGGCAATTCGTCGGCCGCCAGGGGTGGAAAGCGCGGGTCGCCAAAAGCGGCGGCGCGGGCGTTGTGAGTCACGTCGTCGTAAAGGGAGCGATGCGCCTCGAGCGAGCCGATGCAGCCGCGCAGTTGCCCGTGAAGGGTAAGTGTGACGAAGGTGGCCGCCGGCTCATCGAGCCAGACCGGACGTGGCAAGGCGGGCCAAGGCGCGCCGAACTCGGCGGCAATGGCAGCGCGCGCCAGTGCGGTGAGGAGCCGCCCTCTGGCCTGATGTTCAGTGGGCAGGATGAGTTCCTTCCATAAAGGCCACCGCTGGGTAACCGACGACGCGACTTTTGTCGCCGGCCGTGTCGCCGAAGTTGCGCTAGTCTATCAGGTGTGGCGTGAGACCGTGGCGAAGTGCGGCGAAGCGCCGTAGCGGCTGAGCGCATCCGTCCGCGCCGCCGCCGATGGCGTTCGTCGGGCCGATCACTTGGCCGAGCGGGCCGAAGATCGCCGCGCTGATCGGCATGAGCCCCATGAACGACATGATGAACACCGCCATCACACGCCCGCGCAGGTGGTTCGGCACGACCGATTGGATCGACGTGTTCACCAGCGAGTTTGTCCGTGCGGTGCTGAGGATCAGCACCTCCTCGGCGCACGACCTCCTGGGTGGGCGCCTCGACGTCCGCCTCGCGCGCGCACGATCGCTCTCGACGTCCGCTGCGCTATTCTTGGTGCGTGAACTTCGTCGAGAACCTCGTGGATGGAAATCGACTTCTCCCCGTACTTCTTCAGGATCTTGACTCCGCGACGAGATCCATCCACATCGCCATTTTTCTCTTCTTCGACGATCCAATCGGCGAAAAGATTTCGGGTGTCCTCGAGGCGAAAGCGCGCGCAGGCGTTGCCGTCCGTGTACTACTCAACGTTGAGAAGACCGATATGGGCGACCCATTCGGGACCGGCGAGAAGGAGATGATGAAGGAGGATCCGAGCTTCGCCCGTGATCCCACCGATGTCTCGAAGATGCGCCAACGCCTCTTGGACGCCGGCGTCGCCGTGGTCGATACGGAGCTTGACTACGGCAAGATTGTCGAGACGGGAGAGCCCGAGCTCGACACGCTCGCCCGCGAGATCAGGAGGACCGTGAAGGTCAACGCGCTGCACGTCGATCACCGGAAGATCGTCACCATCGACGGCCGCGTCGCGTACTGCGGCTCCGCGAACTTCGGGGCGCAGTACCAGTATTACCTGCCCTTTGATCCGGCGAAGAGCGCGCATGACGAGGCGAGCGCCGCGCGGGA
>PLZI01000091.1 GCA_003152095.1 Acidobacteriota bacterium
ACTCTTCTCGTTTCGGAGCGTTCGCTGCGCGACGCGCTCGTGCTCGAAGCGCCGGCGCCTGCGGCGCGAAGACGGACCGCCGAATGGAACATCCGGCGTGAATCCGTATCGCGCCTCGGCAAGCGCTCGGGCTTGTCGAGGGTGCACGCCGGCCGCGTTCGGGATCTCGCTCTCGCGCTTTTCGACCAGACGCACAGCCTCCATCAGCTCACCGCGCTCGAGCGCGAGTGGCTCGAGCATGCCGCGACGCTGCACGACATCGGCCTGTCCGTGGCGTATGCCCGCCACCACCATCACTCGCATTACCTGATCCTGCATGGCGACCTGAAGGGCTTCACGCAGGCGGAGGTGGAGCTCATCGCTCTCGTGGCCCGGTACCACCGCAAGGCGGCTCCATGCGGCGCGCACGAGCCGTTCCGGAAGCTCGATCCCTGGAAGAAACCGGTCGTCGAGAAGCTCGCGGCCCTCCTGCGCGTGGCGGACGCGCTCGACCGCACGCACCGCGGACTCGTCAAGCAGGTCCGCGTGACGCTCCGCGGCAAGAAGGCGCACATGGCCCTCTCCGGGCGCATGCCGCTCGACCTCGAGCTGTGGGCGTTGAAGAAGAAGGCCGGCCTTTTCGAGAGAATCTTCGGTACGAAGCTCGTCGTTCGCGCGATTGTCGGATAATCGCGGGGTGCTCGTCGCCGTGATCGTCCTTCTCGCGGCCCAGGCGTCTCCGGCGACGCCCGCGCCGTCACCCACGCCGACGGTCGCGGCGTCGACGCCCGTTCCCACGCAAACACCCGTGTCGGCCGCGGACCCATACCACCCTCGGCTGCTCTCGGAGCTCGCGCGCGAGCGCCGCCTCGGCCGCCTCACGGGGGCTGCTGCGGCCGTCGTCACGACGCCGGAACCGGAGCCGGCGCCGTCGGGCACGCCCTCGGTGCGCCGCTCCGGAGCGGTGCGTGTGGAGAACGTGCAGGATAACGGCGCGGTCACGGACGGCTTCGTCTCGATCTACGGCACGGTCCGCAACACGGGCCGCGTGCCCGTGTGCCGGGTGAGGATCTTCCTGAGGATGTTCGACGAGCACGGCGTCCTTCTCTCGACCGGGGAGACGACGACGGACCTGAAGGTCGTGGCGCCCGGGGAAGCCGTCGCGTTCGGAGGAACCGTCCGGGCGCCCGCGGGCGTGCGCGGCTCGAGCGAGCGGAAGCCCGACCCGCTCGCCGACGGTCCGGCCGCGACGAACTGGCAGCGTGTGGGGCGCGTGCACGCCGAGATCATCGACGTGAGCGACGAGTGCCGATGAGCGCTGCGCTGATGCTGACGATTCTCCTGCAGGCCGCAGCGGCCACGCCGTCTCCGACGCCGGGCGCGACGCCCGTGCCGACGCCGACGCCCTCGGCGCGCGGCCTCGCGGGCCCGCGCACGCTTCAGGACTACGCGCGCGAGCGACGTCTGAAGACGACCCCGGATGCGAAGGGGACGGGGACGACGATCACGGTCGGCGCCGCCTCTGGTACGGCGTCCGCCTCTCCTCCTTCCGCGTCGCCCGCCGCGGGCGGGGAGGCCCCGGCCGTCGACACGCCGAGCGCGGCCGACGTGCGCGTCGTCACCGTCTCGAATGACGGAATCGTGGACGCGGTCGGAGCCGTGCGCGTCTCGGGCACGATCCGCAACGCTGGGGACTACACGGTTTGCGGCGTCGTGATCCTCGTGAAGATCGTCGACAACAAGGGCAACTATCTGGCGTCGGCCCAGACTCCGCCGGACGTGAACATCCTGCCGGTGGGGGAGATGACGAGCTTCCACACGAGCGTGCAGGCGCCGCCGGGCGTGCGCGGAGCCCGTACGAGCTCCGACAACCGGGACGTCACGGAAGGAAGCACCACGATGGCGGGCGACTGGAAGCTCCTGGGCGGCGCCGAGGCGAAGGTCGTGGACGCGGCCCCCTGCCCGAAGTGACGGGTCAGTGCGCGGGAGGATGGCCCCTCAAGAGCATCCTCTTCGTCTGGATGTAGCTGCTCTGGATGCGCAGCGTCGCGGCCTGCGTGCTCGGGTTCCGGCTGAAAATGGCGTTCGTGGCTTCCGGGCCCGCGGCCTTGTTCTGCCAGACGAAGTCTTCGATGAATTTGTTCGGCTGCTTGGACTTGCCCCAGCTGGCGTGGAGATCCTTCAGCATCTTGTCGGCGGAGGCGGCGGGTATCTCGATGTGGACCTGCGCGAGGCGGTTCTCCCAGAACTCGTAGACGAGCTTGTCGAGAGGCGCGCCGTCCCATGAGAGCTCGTCGTCGGGAATCCAGCAGAACTTCGACTCGGCGTGCTCGTCGAGGACTTGCATGCGCGGCGTCGGCACATCACCCCACTTGAAATCCCGGAAACCGGGCTTCATCCCTGAGGTCACGCCGTCCTTCCCGCCGAAAAGCCCCATCGCGTCATCTCCTCACGGCGAGAACAAGGATAGCGCGTGCCGGGCGCTTAACCAGGGTGCGCTCTGCCTGACATAGAATCAGGCTCTTGACGCTTTTCACAAGCGTCCGGGGTGCCCGATGAAGACTCCTCCTCCGTCACTGCCCGTCCGGTCCCCTGCCGGGAAGATCGCGCCGCCGCTCGGCCCCGGAATTCCTTCGTCGTCGGGCGCCGACTTCCTGACCACGAAGCTCGACGTCGCGGTCCAGTGGGCGCAGTCGAACTCGCTCTGGCCGATGCCGTTCGGAACGGCCTGCTGTGCGATCGAGTTCATGTCCGTCGTCTCTTCCCACTACGACCTCGCGCGTTTTGGCGCCGAGGTCGTGCGCTTCTCTCCGCGCCAGTCGGACCTTCTCATCGTGGCCGGCACCGTGGTCGACAAGCTCGCGCCCGTCCTGAAAAAGGTGTACGACCAGATGGCCGAGCCGAAGTGGGTCATCTCGATGGGCGTCTGCGCGTCCACGGGCGGTTTCTACCGCGCATACCACGTCGTGCAGGGCATCGACGAGATCGTGCCCGTGGACGTCTACGTCGCGGGATGCCCGCCCACGCCCGAGAACCTCATCCACGGAATCATCGAGCTCCAGAAGAAGATCCAGTCCGGCGAGCTGGCCCGCCACCGCGAAGCGAAGACGTTCGTTCCGATCCGCGTCGGCGTGGACCCGGACCTTTCGATTCCCGCTTACTCCGACGGCGTCATGGCCCGTGTGCCGGGCAAGAAGGAGCTGCCGGAGATCGGCGAAACGGCGGAGTCCGAGCTAAATGCGAAGGCCAGGGCCGCGGCGGGAGAGGGCGACCGATGAGCGCGACTCTCGCTCCGCCCTCCATTTCGTTCGGTCCGGTTCTCGAGCAGAAGCTCGGCAAGCGCGTGACGGTCGAACAGCGCCCGGGGGCCGACATCCCGACGCTCGTCACGGACGCTGTGACGTTGAAAGAGGCGGCTCTCTTCCTGAGGGACGATCCGGCGACGGCCTACGACCTCTTCCTCGACCTCGCGTCCGTCGACAACTCGAAGCTGCCGGGCAACCTCGCCCCGAAGGACGGAAGCCGCTTCCAGGCGAACTACATCCTGTACTCGACGAGGCGCAACGAGCATCTGCGGCTTCGCGTGAACCTGCCCGCGAAGGACCCCGCAGTCCCGACGCTCACGGGCGTTTGGCCGGCCGCGAACTGGTTCGAGCGCGAGGCGTGGGACCTCATGGGGATCCGGTTTGAAGGCCACCCGAATCTCCAGCGGCTGCTTACGCACAACGGATTCGTCGGACACGCGCTGCGGAAGGACTACGACAAGTCACAGCGCTGGCTGTGTACCGAGGAGGACCTCCTTCAGACGGAGCTGGCCGCGCGGACGGACGACCCGGAGGACATGTTCGAGACGATGACGCTGAACTTCGGACCGTCCCACCCGACGACGCACGGCACGTTGCGTGTCGTGATGCGCGTGGACGGCGAGAAGATCGTCGCGGCCGAATCCGAGTGCGGGTATCTCCACCGCTGTTTCGAGAAGATGTCCGAGACCCACACGTGGGTGCAGGTCGTCCCGTACACGGACCGGCTCAACTACTGCTCGCCGATGATCAACGGCAACGGCTACGTCCGCGGCGTCGAGCAGATGCTCGGCATCGAGGTGCCGCCGCGCGCGAAGGCCGCGCGCACCGTGCTGAACGAGTTCTCCAGGATCATGGACCATCTCGTCTGCATCGGGGCGAACCTCGTCGACCTCGGAGCGCTGACGAATTTCTGGTACGCGTTCCAGCCGCGCGAGGAGATCTACGGGCTCCTCGAGGCGTGCTGCGGCGCCCGCCTGACGTCCTCGTACGCGCGCATCGGCGGCCTCGCGAAGGACGTGCCGGATAACTTCGTCGAGTGGTCGCGTGCTCTCCTCCCGGGGATTCGCGAAAAGATCGCCGACATCGACGGCCTCATCACGAAAAACAAGATCGCCTGGAACCGCATGCGCGGCACGGGCTACGTCTCGAAAGAGAACGCCATCGCGTGGGGCTTCACGGGGCCCTGTCTCCGGGCGTCCGGCGTCGCGTACGACGTGCGCAAGGACAAGCCCTACGAGATGTACGGCGACGTCGACTTCGACGTTCCGATCTCGACGGACGGCGACAACTTCGCACGCTACCTCGTGCGCATGGAAGAGATGCGTCAGTCGATGCGGATCATCGAGCAGCTCCTCGCGAGGTTCCCGAAGGGACCCATCAACTCGGATGACTACCGCGTCATCCTGCCGCCCAAGGAGATGGTCTACAACGAGATGGAGGGGCTCATCTACCACTTCAAGCTCGTCTTCGAGGGCGTGAAGGTGCCGGCGGGCGAGATCTACTCCTTCACCGAGGGCGCGAACGGCGAACTGGGCTACTCGCTCGTTTCGGACGGCAGCGGCTTCCCGTACCGCGTCAAGGTCCGGCCGCCGTGCTTCCCGCTCTTCGCGTCATTCGAGCACATCATCAAGGGCAGCATGGTGTCCGACGCCGTCGCCACGCTCGGCGCGCTGAACATCATCGCCGGCGAGCTGGACCGGTAGGCGGGAAGACGCAACATGGCCGCACGCGTCGTCACCGTCACCGCTCCCGAGCCCACGCTGCTCGAGCGCCTCTATCTTCCGGAGATTTTCAAGGGGCTCGCGCGCACGTTCTCGCACCTCGCGAAGAACATCAAGAACATCAAGGGCCTGCCCACGATTCTCTATCCCGAGATCAAGAGGAAGTACTCGGAGCGCTTCCGCGGGCGCCACATCCTGAAGACGCGTGAGGACGGCTCGCTCACCTGCGTCGCCTGCTACATGTGCGAGACGGCCTGTCCGGCCGACTGCATCCACATCGAGGCGGGCGAGCACCCCGTCCTCGCGTACGAGAAGTACCCGGTGAAGTTCGAGATCGACATGCTCCGGTGCGTCATGTGCGGGTACTGCGTGGACGCGTGCCCGAAGGACGCGATCTGGATGACGAAGGACTACGAGATGACGTTCTTCGACCGCAAGAGCGCCGTCCTCGGCATCCCCGAGCTCACGGAGAAGCCCTCCGACACGGGCGCGGACGGCCCCGGCTACGGCTACCGCCCGTACGAAGGCGAGAGCCCGATGAGGAAGGCGGGGCAGTTCGAGCCCTCGGGCCTGCCGCTCCTGCCGGCGCTCCTGGAGCGCGGCCTCGCGATCAACCGCATGCCGCCCCCGCCGCCGCCGAAGGCGGCGCCTCCTGCCGCGGCGAAGGCGGGCTGAGGCGGCCCTGCCCACTTCGCTTGGGAAGTCCCTGAATATGCCCACCTTTACTGAGGCCTAATTCCAGTTAGGTTGCCGATGAAGAGGGCTCACTCGTTGCTCGTGGTGTTCTTGGGTGGCGGCGCCTTTGCGTTCGCATAGAGAGAGGAGTCGCACGATGTCTGAAGAAATCTCAACGTTCCGTCTCTATCTCATGAGATTGCTTTACCTGCTCAATTTCGTGCTTCTCGGACTCCAGGTATGGCCTGGAATTATCACCCACGTGGGAGCGTGGGACCCAGTGAAAGGCGTTGCCTTCAGCTTTTGGGCGGCATTGTCGGCACTGAGTGGTTTGGGACTGCGATATCCGCTAAAGATGTTGCCTTTGCTTCTCTTACAACTGCTCTACAAGTCTATATGGGTAATAGCAGTTGCGCTGCCGCTGTGGTCCGCCTTCCGATCAATAGAGCTTACCAAGGTCATGGCTGTGGGGGCTGTCGTGGATCTCATCGTTATTCCTTGGCCCTATGTTCTTGCAAATTACGTGAAGAAGCCTGGAGATAGATGGAAATCAGTTTCCGCTTTTCGCCGCTGAGCGCGGTACACATCAATGACTAGAGACGCGACCAGGAGGTACGGGGTGAAGATCCTCTCGTTCAGCGATTCGGCAGCCGAACAGACCCGGTCTGTCGGCCGGGTCCATCCTGACGGCTCCATCACGTTTCGCGGGCGCACGTACCGCACGATCAAGGATGTCCCCAAGGAATGCATCGCGTTCCGGGCGGACGTCCCGAGCATCGTCCAGTGGCGCGCGCTCTATCGAGCCGTCGACCCGGCCCGCAAGGCCACCCGCCCGCGCTAGTTGCCGCGCCGTGGCACCATCCCCGCCCGCATGAGGCCCCCTCTCAGCGCTTGGCCTGTTTGTCGGGAATGACGACGTGCGGCTGGACGAAGCTCGTCAGGTGCGAGACCTCGTCGGTGACCGCCGTGGAGAACGTCTGCGGGCCGGCGCGCACCCTGAGCTGCGCGCTGTAAACGAACGTCTTCCCGGCGAGCGTTCCGAGCTGGGACTCGGGGATGTCGAGCGGGGCACGCTGCATCGTGACCGGCGAGATCCTGCCGTCGGGCGTCGCCGAGACGGCGGTGAAGAGGACGGCTCCCTTCGCGCGGCCCCCTTCCGGCACGAGAGTGAGCCTGTCGAACGGGATCGTGAACTCGAGAGGGACGATCCACATCGATCCTGATTTCTTCGGATAGCCGATGTGCAGTGAAGCGCGCAGCGGGTTGATCAGGTGCGGGATATAGGCGCCCGCGAGGACCGCGTCCGACACCTTCTGCTCCGTCGTCCTCTCGATGACGGCGCGCCGCGTCCTCAGGCGGGCGCCGGGCCGGTGGACCGTCACGCGCAGACTCCGCGGCGCTCCCGGCTTCGCGTCCGGGCTCTCGTAGCCCAGCGAGTAGTAGGCCATCCAATCCGCCTCGAGCCCCTTCAGGGCGAGCGCGAGGTTGTTGCGGCCCTGGATCGTGGCGCCGCCCGTCTCCTCGGCGAGGAGGCCCATGGCGGTTTGCATGTCGCCCGCGGCCATGCCGCTGTCGAGCCTCCCTCCGTAGCCGGAGCCGACTTCAGGGGACATCGTGTCGTCGAACGTGAGGCCGGAGGCGTCGATGGTGACAAGGGAGACGCCGGCCACGTTCGCGGCCACCGTGATCGAGCGGAAGGACGACAAGCGATCCCAGTCCTTCCACGTGAGATCGTTGACGCCCCTGAGACTCGTCCTTCCGCCGATGCCGGCGCTCATCCTGCCGTACTGGAGATACTCGAACATGTCCCGCGCGGGATAGGGCGTGAAGCGCTCGGTCACGAAGAAGAGGATCTTGCGGCCGTCGACGCCCGCCACGGACGAGAGCGCGACCCGAACCGCGTCCGCCGTGGCGTCCACGTCCGCGGCCTGCGAATCGGCCCACGCTCGCATCTCGCTCACGATGTTATTGAGGAGCTCGGCCGTGGTGCGCGCGTCGGCGATGTAAGCCTGATCGATCTGGCGCAGGAGGTCCGTGCGCTGGCGGACCGGGACGTCGCCGAGCGCGACCTCCGACTCCAGCTGCGACAGCATGGAGCCAAGCACCGGCTTTTCATTCGTGAACGGGCCACGAATACGCAGGGCGCGGTCCCAGGTGACGAGCTGAACCTCCACGTTCGGGCCGACGACCGTGGGGAGGTACTCCTTCAGGCTCCGGATCGCCCCGTTTCGGCTTGCGGTCGTCAGATGCAGCTCGTCGAGGAAGACGATCAGGTGCGCCCGCGCGGCCGGTGGCGGCGCGGGTTCGACCGGGGCGACGGGCGGCCCAGCCGCCTCGGGCATCGCCGCCGGAGCCGGCGTCGGCGGAGAAGGCGCGTTGCGGATGAACGAGAAGTTCGTGATCGGCTGGAGCTTGCCGTCCTGGCGGACCTCGAAGTCCGCCGACGAAAGATCCGTGATGGGCTTGCCCGCCGAGTCCGTCACGACGACGTCCACGTTCGTCACGGAGACGTCCACGGACCTCGTGACGGAGCCCGTCTGCGCGGCGACCGGCAGCGCAAGGAACAAGGTGCCGAGCCACGAAAACGGCTTTCTCATGGGGGAAAGGCTACCAGACCAGCCGGGCTCCGAGGCGCAGCTGGTAGGGCCGTCCCGACCTGTCCATGGGCAGGAAGCTGCCGGCGGCGCGGGGGCGCGTGTCATTGGGACTCACGCTTGCGTCGGGCGGGACGGCTTTGAGGAACATCTCGTTCAACTCGATCGCGGCCTTCACGTGCACCTCGCCGCCGGGCGTCGCCTGGCCGAGCGTGAACAGCGAGTCGGGATCGCCCGACTGGTGAAACAACCGCTTCTCCTTCTCCTCGATGGGCCCCGAGAGATCGACGGTCGGGCGCGGGGCCAGCGCCTGCGGGAAAAGCGTGAACNNGGCCAGCGCGAGGACCCAGCCACGCTTGAACATGTCCGAACGGAAATTATCCCCCCGTTTCGTCCGGGCGGCGTCGATTTCAGTGGAGGGTGGAGCCGCCGTTCATGCCACGGGTGCCTTATGAAGCTTGCGCGCGCGCACGACGGCGCCGATCGCGCCGACGAACTCTCCGTGCGGAAGAAAGCGGGCCCGGGCGCCCCCCACCGACGTGGCGAACGCGAGGATGTCCTTCAAGGCGACGTTGCGAATGAGCGTGGCGCCCGCGTACACGACGTCGAGAGGCCCGGGCGTGGTCTCCTGCTTCGTGAGGGCCGCGGCGAGAAGCGCGACGTTCTCGCCCACGAGACCCGTGATCGCGTGCGCGATGTCCCGCGAGTCGCGGGACGAGACGCGGCCGAGGTTGGACGCGGTCAGATTGCCCTGGAGCGAGATCTCGCCCGACTGGTAGAGGTCCCGAACGAGAAGGTCGATCCGGCGGCGGTCGCCCTGGCCCGCGAGCGCCGTGAGCGCGTCATGGTCGATCTGGCCGAGGAGGAGCTGTCCGAATCCGCGCAGCGTGCCGCCGCCGAGGCCCGTGCCGCCCGCTCGCGTCACGCGACCCTCCTGCCCGACGCGCAGGATCGACGTGCCCGTTCCGAGGCTCACGAGCAGGTGCGGCATCGTCGGGACGAAATCGGCCCGCACGAGGAGCACGCGCTCGCCCTCGCCCCAGGCCTCGAACTCGTCCGTGACCGCGATCGGCCCCGCGCCCTTGAGGGCGTGCTGCAGACGGCTCGTGCCCGCGCCGGTGGCCGCGAGCGAGGCATTCGGGTGCATGCCCAGGAAGGCGGAGAGTGCGGACGGGTCGCTGCTCGGACACATGAACGTCTGAAGCGTCTCGGGGGCGTCGAGTGTCGCGCCCGCCGCCACCACGACGGCCTTCGCGAGCGTCGCGCCGATGTCGAGGCCGGCCTCTTCGCGGATTTCGGCCATCATGATCTCCGCGGCGTCGCGGCCGGCAGGTTCAGCGTCGAGAGGATGCGCGACGCGATCTCGCCGTAGCCGCTCGGACCCGGGTGGAACCGGTCGGCCGAAAGCCGGTCCGGCCGCTCGTCGAAAAGGTCGGCGGTCGGCACGACGGTCACGCCGCCGGCGGCATAGCTCGCCTCTTCGAGGGCCACGTTCCACTTCAGGAGCGTCTCCTTCGCCGTTCGCCTGTCGAAGGACTCGGGGAACGGGTTGTAGAGGCCGAGGAGGCGGATGGGCGCGGAAGGATTGGAGGACCGGAGAGAAGAAAGAATCCTTTGAAGGTTAAGAGAAGATTCCTTCAGGGCCATGGCCGTCGGATCGTTCGCCGTCTCGCCTGGGGCGCCGGCCGAGGCCGGGATCGAATGCGAGAGATCATTGCCCGAAATCGACAGAAGAATGAGATTCGCGCCGGCAATTCGCTGAGCCAACCCAGGGTCTTCCACCTCTCTAAGCAAATCTCTCGTCTCTATTCCGTCTATCGCGAGGTTCTCGACGGCGACCGTCCGTCCCTCTTTTCGAAGAACCGCGGCGACGCGTTCCGGATATCCGCCGCTTCCCGCCGCGTCGCCCGCGCCGCGCGTGAGCGAGTCGCCGAGCGCGACGATGCGAAACCCACCGGCGGATGTCGCCATGGCGACGGTGGGCGCCGGAACGGGCGGAGCGGACGGGTCGACCGGTTCGCCGAGGCGGCCCTTCAAGGCGGCGACGAAGCCTGCGGCGAAGACGCCGGCTGTCGCGAGACCGAGCACGGCCGGGAGAACCCAGAGGACGAGGCGGCGCGTGCGGAGCATCACGCGGGTATTGTGCCGGAAGAGGGGGCCGAGACGCGCGGAAACCCGCGCTTGACGCATGGCGTACAACTGTCGCGTGAGCGCCTCGGAAGTCGTCCTGTCCGCCGAAGGCCTCGCGAAGCGCTACGGCGACCGGGAAGTCGTCTCGGACGTATCCTTCGCCCTTCACCGCGGCGAGGTCTTCGGGTTTCTCGGGCCGAACGGCGCGGGGAAGACGACGACGATCCGGATGCTCGTCGGCCTCGTGAAGCCCTCGCGCGGACGCGTCGTGATTGACGGGCACGATCTTGGGACGGACTTCGAGGCCGCGATGCGCCGCGTGGGCTGCATCGTGGAGACGCCGGACCTCTACAAGTTCCTGACGGGACGCGAGAACCTCGAGCACTTCGCGCGCATGGTGGGCGACGGGGCGGCCGGGCGCATCGACACGCTCGCGGCGCTCGTCCACATGGACGGCCGCCTCGACGGCCTCGTGCGCACGTACTCGCTCGGCATGCGCCAGCGCGTCGGCATCGCGCAGGCCCTGCTCTCCGACCCGGCCGTCCTCATCCTCGACGAGCCCACGAACGGCCTCGATCCGGCGGGCATCCGCGAGATGCGCGAGCTCGTGCGGCGGCTCGCGGGGGAGCACGGACTCGCGGTGTTCGTGTCGAGCCACCTGCTCTCAGAGGTCGAGAAGATGGTGGACCGCATCGCGATCGTCCACCGCGGGCGCACGCTCGCCGCGGGCACGCTCGCGGAGCTGACGGACGGAGGCAAGCGCGGGCTCGAGGACCTCTTCCTCGAGCTGACGGGCGGGGAGACGGTGTGAGCGGCGGCCGGGAGATCGCTTGACATGCGGGTGATGGCCGGTCTCATCGAGAACGAGGCATTGAAGATTTTGAGAAGGAAGCGATTCAGGATCGTCCTGATCGTGCTCGCGGCCATCCTGTCCCTCGTCGTCTTCGCGCAGGACCGCCAGCGGCGCAACCAGCGGCGTGACAACCCGACGCTGGACTGGCGCGCCGGGGTCGAAAAGCGCGCGACGGAGCTCGAGCGCCGCATGAACGAGCGGCGCGTGCCGGAGAATTTCAAGAGGTGGATGCGCTATGAGTCGGGGAGACTCCGCTATCACCTTTCGAAGAATCTCAATCCGAACGAGATCACCGGGCCCATCTTCACGCGCGCCTTCGCGGGCGTCGGAAGCGTTCTCCTCATCCCGCTCCTCGTGGCGGTTTTCGGGGCGGACCTCGTGTCGTCGGAGTTCGCGGAAGGCACGATCACGCTTCTCCTCACGCGGCCCGTCTCCCGCTGGAAGGTGCTCCTCTCGAAAGTCGTCGCGATGGGGCTCTTCACGACGCTCACGCTCCTCGCGGCGTTCTTCCTCGCGTGGGGGATCTCGGGCGTCGCGTTCGGCTGGTCGGGCTGGGGGGCGCCGATTCTGACGGGCTTCCGTCTCGGAGGCGCGTCGCCGGCGGCGGGCTTCGACCTGTCGGGCGTGCGCATGGTCGCGCTCTGGCAAGACACATTCGCGGCGTGGGGCCTCGCCTGGTTCTCCGCGCTCGCCGTGGGCTCGATCACGCTGCTTCTGTCCGTCGTCTTCCGGTCGGCCGCGGCCGCGATGGGCACGATGATGGCGACGCTCGTGGGCGGCACGATCCTCTCACGCATCGCCTCCGATTGGGACGGCGCGAAGTGGTTCTTCGTCACGAACCTGCCGCTGCCCGATTACTACGCCGGCCTGCCGACGCCGTTCGAGGGAATGACGCTCGCATTCTCGGTGTGGGTGCTTTTCGGGTGGGCTCTGGCGGCGCTCGCGGCCGCGTTCGTCCTCTTCACGCGGCGCGACGTCACGGCGTAGCCCGGCCTAGAATGGCGCCTCGATGAACGATTCCTCTGCACCGTCCGTCCTGAACGCCATGCTCGAGGAATTCGGCGACAACGCCGCCTACGCGCTCGAACTGTACGCGCACTATCGGCTGGAGCCGGCCTCGGTGGGCGAGAACTGGAAACAGGCGTTCCAGGAGATCGAAGAACGCGTCCCGCACGCGATGACGGGCCGGGCCCTTCGCCCGCTCGAATCCCTTCACGAGCTTCCGCCCGCCGCGGCCGCCGCACCGACTCGAGCTGCCTCGCCTGCCGGCCCTGCGCGTCCTCTTGCTTTTGGCCCGCGCGCCGGCGAGCAGGTCGTTGCGATCTTCGGCGGCGCCGCCACGATCGTGAGGAACATGGAGGCGTCGCTCGGCGTCCCGACCGCCACCACGAACCGCGTCATCCCCGTCAAGACGATGGAGGAGAACCGCCGCATTCTGAACCGGCACCGCGAGGCGCTGGGCGTGTCGAAGGTCTCCTTCACGCACTTCGTCGCGTGGGCGATCGTGCGCGCGCTCGAGAAGCATCCGTCGATGAACGACGCGTACGGCGAGGTCGACGGCAAGCCCGCGCGCATCCGCAAGGCCGCCGTGAACCTCGGCATCGCGATCGACATCACGAAGAAGGACGGCACGCGCGGCCTCCTCGTCCCGAACGTCAAGGGCGCCCAGGCGATGTCCTTCGCCGAGTTCCTCGCGGCGTTCGACGACATGGTCGCGAAGGCGCGGAAGGGAACGATCGAGCTGGACGCGTTCGCCGGTACGTCCATCACGCTCACGAATCCCGGCACGATCGGCACGACGGCGTCGTTGCCGCGGCTCATGCCGGGGCAGGGCGCGATCATCGCGACGGGCGTGATGGGCTACCCGGCCGAGTTCCAGGCCATGCCCGAGGAAGCCCTCTCCACGCTCGGCATCTCGCGCGTGATGAACGTCTCCTCCACATACGACCACCGCATCATCCAGGGCGCCGAGTCGGGCCAGTTCATCGGCACCCTGCAGGACCTCCTCCTCGGGGGCGACGGCTTCTACGAGCGCATCTTCTCGGACCTCAAGGTGCCGCACCGGCCGATGCGCTGGGAGAAGGACTCGTCGACGCCGCTCTCGGCGGGCGGCCGCGGCCTGGAGGCCGTGGAGAAGCAGGCGCGCGTGCTGCAGCTCATCAACGCGTATCGCGTGCGCGGTCACCTCGTGGCGGACCTGAACCCGCTCGGCAGCGACGCCGTTCCCTATCACCCGGACCTCGACCCGGCCACGTACGGCTTCACGCTATGGGATCTCGACCGGCCGTTCATCACGAACGGCCTGGGCGGCCGCGACCGGGCCACGCTGCGAGAGATCCTCGAGGTCCTGCGCCAGACCTACTGCGGAAAGATCGGCGCGGAGTTCATGTACAACCAGGATCCCGCGCAGAAGCAGTGGCTCATCGACCGCATGGAGTCGACGCGCAACCGCTCGCTCCTCTCGATCGACGACCGGCGGCGCATCCTGAAGAAGCTCGTCGAGGCCGAGAGCTTCGAGAAATTCCTGCACATGAAGTACGTCGGCCAGAAGCGCTACTCGCTGGAAGGCGGCGAGGCCGCTATCCCGCTCCTCGACCGCCTGCTCGACCGCGCGGCCGAGTCCGACCTCGGCGAAGCCGTCATCGGCATGTCGCATCGCGGGCGGCTCACCGTCCTCACGAACACCGTCGGCAAGCCGTTGGGGAAGATCTTCGCGGAGTTCGAGGGCGAGGTGGACCCCGAGTCGATCCAGGGCTCGGGCGACGTGAAGTACCACCTCGGCGCGTCCGGCACGCACGTGGCTCCCAGCGGCGCGCGGCTGGACGTCTCGCTCGCCCCGAACCCGAGCCACCTCGAGGCCGTGGATCCCGTCGTCGAGGGCATGGTCCGCGCGAAGCAGACGCACCGAGGGGAGGACCGCGTGCACGGCAAGGTTCTGCCCGTCCTCCTGCACGGCGACGCGGCGTTCGCGGGCCAGGGAATCGTGGCCGAGACGATCAACATGTCGCAGCTCCACGGCTACCGCACGGGCGGCACTGTGCACGTCGTCGTGAACAACCAAATCGGCTTCACGACGAACCCGGCCGACGCGCGCTCGTCGCCGTACTGCACGGACGTCGCCAAGATGGTGCAATCGCCCGTCTTTCATGCGAACGGCGACGACCCCGAGGCCGTCGTCCACGTCGTGGACATCGCGATCGACTACCGAAACACGTTCCGGCGCGACGTCGTGATCGACCTCGTCTGCTATCGCCGCTACGGCCACAACGAGGGGGACGAGCCCAGCTACACGCAGCCCCTCATGTACCAGAAGATCAAGAGCCACACTTCGGTCGCGCATCTGTACGGCGAGGCGCTGGTGAGGCAGGGGCATCTCACCGCGGCCGAGGTGGAGGGGCTGTGGGCGGCGGCGAAGGCCGAGCTGGAACGCGCGTACGACGAGGCACGCGGCACCCCGAAGGCGTCCTTCGTCGACTCTCTCACCGTGCCGCCCGCGCCGCGCCTCCATCCGGAAGGCGACGCGCGCGAGCGCCTCTCTCGCATCATCCGCGCGGTCTCGACCGTGCCCGCAGGCTTCGAGGTCCATCCGAAGCTGAAGTCCGTGATGACGAAGCGCGCCGCGTACGGCAGTGGGAAGCCTGAGATCGACTGGGCCGGCGGCGAAATGCTCGCGTTCGGAATGCTGCTCCTGGAAGGAACGCCCGTGCGACTCTCGGGGCAGGACTCCGGCCGCGGCACGTTCAGCCACCGCCACGCCGTCCTCGCGGACGTCGCGAGCGGCGCGGAGCTGGTCCCGCTCAACACGATTGCAGCCGAGCAGGCGCGCTTCGAGGTCATCGACAGCCTGCTTTCCGAGAACGCCGTCATGGGCTTCGAGTTCGGGTACGCCGTGACCGATCCGTCGACGCTCGTCCTGTGGGAGGCGCAGTTTGGCGACTTCGCGAACGGCGCGCAGGTCGTCATCGACCAGTTCATTTCGGGTTCCGAGCAGAAATGGAACCAGAGCTGCGGGCTCGTGCTGCTGCTGCCGCACGGGCAGGAAGGGCAGGGGCCGGAGCACTCGTCGGCCCGCCTCGAGCGCTTTCTCACGCTGTGCGCCGAGGACAACCTGCGCGTCGCGAACGCCTCGACGCCGGCGCAGTACTACCACCTGCTCCTCAGACAGATGGCGAGCGAGGCGAAGAAGCCGCTCATTCTGATGACGCCGAAGAGCCTCCTGCGCCACCCGAAGGCTGTGTCCACGCTGGACGAGCTGGCGGACGGAGCGTTCCATCCCGTCCTCGACGACTCGTCGCTCGCGCCCGGCAGCACGTCCTCCGTCCGCCGCGTCGTGATCGCGAGCGGCAAGCTTCTTTACGAGCTGATGGCGGCGCGGGACAAGGCGGGGAAGGGCGACGTCGCCATCGTGCGGCTCGAGCAGTTTTACCCGTTCCCGGGACGCGAGCTGGGGCAAGTCATCGCTGGCTACCCGCAGGATGCGGAGCTCGTCTGGTCGCAGGAAGAGCCGCGCAACATGGGCGGCTGGCGCTTCGTGCGCGAGCAGTTCCTCGACGGCCTCGTTGAAGGCGTGAGCCCCGCGCGCACCCTCCGTTACATCGGCCGCCGCGACCTCGCCAGCCCCGCGCCCGGCTCACACCACGCGTTCCAGATCGAGCAGGACGCGCTCGTGGCGGAGGTGGTGAGGGTGGGCGTGAGGGAGAAGGCGACGGCGTGAGGAGCTCCGCGAAACGAGCTGAAAGACCTCAGGGAAGGGACGTCTCGCCGTACATCAGGTAGCGATCCACGCCTCGAGCCGCCTTGCGCCCCTCCTCGATCGCCCAGACGACGAGGGACTGGCCGCGCACCATGTCGCCGGCGGCGAAGACGCCCGGGACGCTCGTCATCTTCTCGCCGTCCGTCACGACGTTCCCGCGGTCGTCGAGCTTCAGCCCCAGGTCGCCGAGAAGCCCCGCCTTCTCGGGGCCGACAAACCCGAGAGCCAGGAGGACGAGCTCGGCCGGGAGGGCGCGCTCGGTCCCGGAGATTTCGATGGCGTGAAAGCGCCCGTCGAGGCTCTTTCTCCACTCGAGGTCGATCGTGTGAACCTCGCGGACCCGTCCCTCCGCGTCGCCCACGAACCTCTTCGTTTCGACGGACCAGCGCCGCGGGTCGGCGCCCTGCAGCGCGGCGGCTTCCTCTTGCCCGTAGTCCAGCTTGTAGACCTTCGGCCACTGCGGCCACGGGTTGTCGGGGGCGCGCCTGTCGGGCGGGCGCGGGAGGATCTCGAGCTGAACGAGGCTCTGCGCCCGGTGGCGCAGGGCGGTTCCGACGCAGTCCGTTCCCGTGTCGCCGCCTCCGATCACGACGACGTTCTTCCCCCGCGCTGAGATGAATTCGCCGTCGGCGTGCCCCGAGTCGAGGAGGCTCTTCGTGTTCGCATGGAGGAACTCCATCGCGAGATGGATGCCGGAAAGGCTCCGTCCCTCCACCTGCAGCTCGCGGGCCTGCGGCGCGCCGCAGCAAAGGACGACGGCATCCCAGTCGGAGAGGAGGCTCCCCGACGGGACATCGCGCCCCACGTCGACGCCCGTCACGAAGCGAATGCCGGCGTCCGCCATGAGGCGGACGCGCCGCTCGACGAGACTCTTGTCGAGCTTCATGTTCGGAATGCCGTACATCAGCAGGCCCCCGACGCGGTCGGCGCGCTCGAAAACGGTGACGGTGTGCCCCGCGTGGTTGAGCTGATCGGCGGCGGCGAGCCCGGCGGGCCCGGACCCGACGATGGCGACACTCTTGCCCGTGCGGGTGGCCGGGACGTCCGGGCAGATCCACCCCTCGTCGAAGGCGCGATCCGCGATGACGCACTCGATCGTCTTGATCGTGACCGGGTCGTCGTTCAGACCGAGGGTGCAAGACCCCTCGCACGGAGCGGGACAGACGCGGCCCGTGAACTCGGGGAAGTTGTTCGTCTGGTGGAGGCGAACGGCCGCCTCCTTCCACTGGCCCCGCCAGACGAGGTCGTTCCAGTCCGGAATCAGGTTGTGCACGGGGCAGCCGGAGGCCATTCCCCCGATGAGCTTCCCCGTGTGGCAGAACGGGGTCCCGCAGTCCATGCAGCGCGCGCCCTGCCGGCGGAGCGTCGCCTCGGGAACCGGGGAGTGCCACTCGTCCCAGTCCTTGACACGCTCCTCGGGCCGGCGGTCGGCAGAGGCCTCGCGGCGGAACTCGAGGAATCCGGTCGGCTTGCCCATCGTCAGCTCCCGCTCACGCGGACCGGATTCTGGGCGTTCTCCTCGAACGCGGCCATGACGGCCTCCTCCTCGGAGAGTCCGCGCTCGCGCATCCGGGACTGCGACTCGAGGACCCGGCGGTAGTCGTGCGGGAGGATCCGCACGAACTTCGGGAGACACCGCTCCCAGTCCTCCAGGAGCCTCCGGGCCACCGAGCTCTGCGTGTAAGCCGCGTGCCGCTTGACGAGCTCCTCCAGAATTCCCGCCTCGGCGCCGTCTACGACCGGGCCAAGACCCACGAGCTCGGTGTTGCAGCGCGTGGCGAAGTCGCCCTTTTCGTCGAGCACCCACGCGACGCCGCCGGACATACCGGCTCCGAAGTTCCGGCCGGTCGGCCCGAGGACGACGACCTGGCCCCCGGTCATGTACTCGCAGCCNNCGCTGTTGCGGACGCAGAAGCGCTCCCCGGCCACGCCGCGTATGTAGGCCTCGCCGGACGTGCCGCCGTAGAAGGCCACGTTTCCGATGATGATGTTCTCCTCCGGGACGAAGGTGGAGCCGGCCGGCGGGACGACCACGATCTTGCCGCCCGAAAGTCCCTTGCCG
>PLZI01000116.1 GCA_003152095.1 Acidobacteriota bacterium
TAACGCCAGAGGGCTCTCGCCTCCTCGACGAAGAGGAGGCCCTGCCGGGCGCTGTCGTAGACCTCCGTGACGGCTGTTTCGCGAGACATGGGACCAGTGTAGCCGGGTCGCTTGACAGGCCCCCCGGCGGGCTCGATCCTGCCCCCTGAAGCGCCCGTGAACGTCTACTGGATCCTGACCGACGACGACGACGCCGAGCACGCGCTCGCGGCCGTGACGCGCCAGCTCGCCGACGGGGACCACGGGAGCCCGAAGCTCGCGGAGGCCCTGCGCACGATCCACTTCCAGACGGAGATCGCGAACGGAGAGGTCCTCGAGACAAAGCGCGCCGTCGTCGCGCCAGCGATCAATGCGTTCCGGCGCGGCTTCACGAAGGCACTCTGGTGGTATGGCCTCCCGCAGTGGGGGCAGGTGTCCGAGTACCAGCGCTCGGCCACGAACGTGATCGACGTCCTCCTCGTCGAGCAGCGGAAGCTCCGGACTCGCGTCGCGGAGCTGGAGGCGCACCTCGCGGCGCTCGAGGGCCGGGAGAAGCCGAAGGCGTGACGGACGCCGAGCGCCCGCGCGTGACCTGGCAGTCACGCTGGGGCCTGCCGATCGGGTACGCGAGCACGTCCGAAGAGCTCGCCCGCGCGGTCCTCGCGCGCGGAATCGACCTCTCCTTCCGGCCGACGCCCTGGCCGCGCGACAGCATCATCGAGGATCCGGTCCTCGACGCGATCTCCCGGCGCCCGCCGTACGACGACGCGCCGCAGATCAGCTACGAGCAGGCGGACCTGTTCTTCCATGGACACCCCGGCTACAAGGTCGGCTTCACGATGCTCGAGGTGGACGGGATCCCGCGGCACTGGGCCGCGTCCTGCAACCGAATGGACGAGATCTGGGTGCCGTCGCGCTGGGGCGCGGAGCGCTTCGCGGCCTGCGGGGTCACGAAGCCGATCCGCGTGGTTCCGCTCGGCTACGACGCCCAGCGGTTCCGGCCCGAACCCGTCTCCATCCGCGCGAGCCGCCGCTTCACGTTCCTGTCCGTCTTCGAGTGGGGCGAGCGCAAGGCGCCCGAGGTGCTCCTCCGCGCGTACGCCGCCGCGTTCGCGGGACCCGAAAAGGACGACGTCCTCCTCCTCCTGCGCGTGAACAATCACGACGGCCACGTGAAGGTGCACGAGCAGATCGAGGACCTGAACCTGCCGAAAGACGGCCCGCCCGTCGCGCTCCTCTACAACCACCACATTCGCGCCCGGCAGCTCGGCACGCTCTACCGGAGCGCCGATGCGTTCGTCCTGCCGTCGCGCGGCGAGGGCTGGGGCATGCCGATCCTCGAGGCCATGGCCTGCGGCCTGCCCGTGATCGCGACGCCCTGGAGCGGGCCGTCGGAGTTCCTTCACGAGGGCGTGGGCTATCCGATCGAGGTCAGGGGCCTCGTCCCCGCCGACGCGAAGTGCCCGTACTACGAAGGCTTCCGCTGGGCCGATCCCGATCCGGACGACCTCGTCGCGAAGATGCGGCACGTCTTCACGCACCGGGAGGAGGCTCGCGCGAAGGGCGCCGCGGCCGCGCGGGAGGCCGCCGCGAAGTGGACCTGGGACGCGACCGCGGCGCGCGTCGAGGAGCGGCTGCGCGAGATCGGTTCGTGAGGACCGAGCAGGGAAAAGTCGGGAATGAGACACCGCCCCGGTCTCGGAGACAGAAGGCCCTTCGATCCGCGGGTGTCGTTGCGCTGCTCCTCGTCGCGACGTTCCTTCCTGCAGTGCCGACGGTCCTGCGAATTCAGACAGTGCTCGCCGATACGCCGTCTTTCGGAGATCTCGCCACCGAAGAGATGGCGACTCTCGAAGCCGCTCACGGAGAGCGCCGCCTCGGCCAGTGGTCGCGCTACGACTTCTTTCAACCCGGCCCTGCGTTGTTCTATCTTCTGGCCCCCGCCTACGCGGCGTCGGGATTCCGCGCGTCCGGACTCTCCGTCGGCTGTTTCCTCCTGAATTGGCTCTGCATCGTCGCCCTCGTGAGCCTCTCTTCCCTCTGGCTCGAACGCTGGTCGGGATTGCTCATGCTTCCGATGCTCGTGGCGGTCCTCGGCTACTTGCGGACGGGCGAAGCGCACTTCTTCTTCAACTGGTGGAACACCTTCATGATCGTGCTGCCTTTCGCGGTCCTGATGTTTCTCGCCGCCGGCGTCTCGTCGGGCCGGGCGCACATTCTTCCGTGGCTAGTCGGCGTTGCTTCACTCATCGTCCAGACGCAGACGGCGGCGCTTCCCACGGTCTTCGCCGTCACGGCCGTGAGCCTCGTGCTTCTCCTTCGGGAACGGCGAGTGAAGGGCCGCGGCGGAAGAAGCGCCCTGCTCGGCCCGGTGCTGGCGTCCGGCGCGGTCCTGACCATCTTCTGGTTTCTTCCGTGCCTCGATGAGATTCATCGGATCCCTGGAAACGGCCGGAAAATGCTCGCCTTCTTCCTGCAGCCGCATGTGCTCCAAACGCCCCTCGTCACCCTGCGCAGTGTGGCGCAGCGCCTCGCGGCACCCTTCGCTCACAAGATGTTCGGGGTGGGGTGGCAGGACGACTTCCGGATGTTCCCGCTGCGCGTGGCCGCCGCCCTCGCAGTG
>PLZI01000127.1 GCA_003152095.1 Acidobacteriota bacterium
GCGAAGCTGCCCGCGGCCGACGTCGCGAGCCGGCTCGGCGCGCGCGGGCACGCGCTGCACGAGACCGCTCGCGGGCGCGACCCGCGCCCCCTCGTGCCGCGCCGGCCGCCGCCGGGCTTCACGGAGGGTATGGAGCTGGAGTGGCCGCTCGTCACGCTCGAGCCGTTCCTCGCGCTGGCCGAAGGCGCGCTCACGCGGCTCGCGCGGCGTCTCGAGGCAGAGGCCGTCGGCTGCGCGCGGCTGGACGTGTCGCTGACGCTCGAGCCCGAGGGCTGCGACACGCGCAGCTTCGAGCTGCCCGCGCCCACGCGCGACGTGAAGACGCTGCTCACTCTCGTGCGCCTTGGCCTCGAGGGCCGGCCGCCGGGCGCCGCCGTGACGGGCTTCTCCCTTACGGCGCAGCCCGACGCGCCGCGCAAGGGCCAGCTCACGCTGTTCGGGCCGGCCGAGATCTCGCCCGACCGGCTCGCGACGGCGCTCGCGAAGCTGTTCGTGTTGCTGGGGCCGGGGCGCGTCGGCGCGCCGCGCGCGGTGGATGGCTACCGGCCCGAGCGCTTCGCCCTCGTGCCGTTCGCGCCGCCGCCTCCTCCCGCGACGCGGAAGACGCCGAGGACCGGCCGCGGGCTTCTCTCGGTGCGTGTCCTGCGCCCGCCGGTGCCGCTCGAGATGCTCCTCGAGGGCGGGCGTCCCGCGTCGCTGCGCGCGCTGGCTTCGACTCCTCCCGCGGACGGCGGCGGGCGGCCGGCGCTCGACGTGGCCGGCGCCGTGCGCGTGGCCTCGGGGCCGTGGCGCCTCGAGGAGGGCTGGTGGCAGGAGGCGCCCGCCTTTCGCGCGTACTGGGACGTCGAGCTTTCGGGCGGCGGCCTTTACCGCATTTTCCACGACGAGGCGGGCGGCGAGTGGTTCGCCGACGGCGTGTACGACTAGACCGCTATCCTTCCGCCCGTGGACCCCTCCGCACCAAAGGACCACGAGACCGACCGGCTCGCGCGCCGGGCGCTCCTCGCCTTCGTTCTGACCTTCATCGCGTCGCGGACGATGGTGTTTCTCGTCATGTCTCGGCGCGCCCCGAACATGTACTTCTTTCTCCGCGGGACGCACGTGCACCATCTGAACTACGGAATCTTCCTGCTGGCCGCCGTCGCGGCGTACCTGCTCTTCGCGCGGCCCGCGGAAAAGGCCGCACGCGTCGCCGCGCTGGCGTACGGCGTCGCGATGGGCCTGACCTTCGACGAGTTCGGGATGTGGCTGCACCTCGGCGGCAGCTACTGGCAACGCGTGAGCGTGGATGCCGTCATCGTCGTGGCGGGCGTCCTCGGCGTCATCGCCTTTGCGCCCTCTTTGGAAAGGCTCGAGGCCCGTCATCGATGGGCGCTTCTCGCTCTCGTCGCCGGCCTCGCTCTCTTCGGGCTCGTCCTGTTCGACACCGGCGCGCGGATCGGGACGCTCGTCGGACCGCGCCTCAGGGAGTTGGAGCTCTCGTCGTCCCCGTAGGAGGCGGTTTCGCGCGCGTCCCCGGGGGCGCTATCGTTGGAACGCAAGGAGTGCCCATGTCCACGCCGCCTCTCCCGTCGTCTCCGGTCCCGCAATCGAGCCTCGTCGCGCTGCAGGCCGGCGCCGTCGTGAGCCGCACGCTCGTGAAGACGGGCGGCGGCACCGTGACGGCTTTCGCCTTCGACACGGGCGAGGCCCTCTCCGAGCACTCCGCGCCGTTCGACGCGCTCGTCCTCGGGGTCGAGGGGACCGCCGACGTGACGATCTCCGGGACGTCGCATCGCGTCTCCGCGGGAGAGATCCTGCGTCTTCCCGCGAACGAGCCCCACGCGCTGCGCGCCACGACGCCGTTCAAGATGATCCTCGTCATGGTCAAAGCGTGACGGCAAAAGCGTACGACGAGGCGTACTTCCGGAAGTGGTATCGCGACCCGAAGAACCGAATCGTGCGGAGGGACGGCGTGGCGCGGAAAGTGGCGATGGCCGTAAGCGTCGCGGAACATCTCCTCGGGCGCCCGCTCGCTTCGGTGCTCGACGTGGGCTGCGGCGAAGGCTCGTGGTTCCCGCTGCTTCGCGCGATTCGCCCGAAGCTGCGCTACCTCGGCCTCGACACGAGCGACTACGCCGTGCGCCGCTTCGGCCGCTCGCGCAACGTGCGGCGGGGCTCGTGGGGCGGGGTCGCCGAACTGCGCTTCGACGAGCCGTTCGACCTCGTCGTGTGCTCGGACGCGCTCCACTACGTGCCCACGCGCGAGATCGTGCGCGGACTCGAGAGCCTTCCCGAGTTGATCGGCGGCGTCGCGTACTTCGACTTCCTTTCTGCCGACGACGACCTCGAAACCGGCATCGAGGGTGACCTCGTGGGCTTCAAGATGCGACACGCGTCGTGGTACCGGCGAAAGTTCCGCGGGGCGGGCCTCGTGGAGTGCGGCCTCGGCTTCTGGGCTACCTCCGATCTCGCCCCACAGCTCACGGCGCTCGAGCGCGCACCGGGGCCGAAATCGCTCCGTTGACTTACGTCTTACTTACGTCTAGGCTCGCCGCCCCATGGCGGAAGGGCCTCCAACCCGCGACTTCATCGGCCCTTACGGCGGATGCGGACTGCATCCCGGGCCCGGGGCGCGCAAGGAGAAGGCGCGCGCCCGCGCATTCGAGCGCCCGCCTGTCCCCGCCAAGCGCGCCCGGCCGTACGCCGAGCTGCGCGTCGCCTCGGCGTTCTCGTTCCTGAACGGGTCGTCGCTGCCGGAAGACCTCGTCGACCGCGCGGCGGCGCTCGACCTCCCCGCCCTCGCGCTCGTGGATACGAACGGCGTCTCCGGCGCCCCGCGCTTCTGGAAGGCGGCGAAAGCGGCGGGGGTGAAAGCGCTGGTCGGGGCGGAAGTCGTCCTTGCGCCGCATCCGGCTCTCGTCGGGCGGCGTGGCCCATTAGGTCTCGTCCCCCCTCCCCTCCCAGCAGGAATTCCTTATCCCCGCCTGACGCTTCTCGCCGAGAACCAGAGAGGCTACCGGAACCTTTGCTCGCTTCTCACCGCCGCCGCCGCGGAAAAGCCGAAAGGGCAGGCCGCGGCGACGTGGGAGGAAGTCGCCGCGCACGCGGAGGGGCTACACGTTCTGACGGGCGGCGAGGAGAGCGTCGTGACGCGCGCGCTGACGTCACGCGACGCAGGCGGCTTCGACGCCGCGCGGCGCGAGCTGGACCGCCTCGCGGCGCTCTTCCCCGGGCGCGTGCACGTGGAGCTTCAGCGCCACTTCCTGCGCGAGGAGGAGCACGTGAACCGGGCGCTCCTCGACCTCGCGCACTTCGCGCGCCTGCCCGTCCTCGCGACGAACGGCGCGCGCTACGCGGAGCGGAAGGACAAGGACCTCTTCGACGCGCTCACGTGCATCCGCCACCACACGCACCTCGACGCCGCCGGCACGAAACTGCACGCGGGGCGCGAGCGCCATCTGAAGTCCGCGCGCGACATGGACACCCTCTTCGCGAACCTGCCGGGCGTCCTCGAACGAAGCGCCGAGCTCGCGGGGCGCCTCTCCTTCACGCTCGCGGATCTCGGCTACCGTTTCCCCGCGTATCCGCTGCCGCCGGACGAGACGCCGTCGTCGTTTCTCCGGCGCATCACGTGGGAGGGCGCGCGGGCACGCTTCCGGCCGCTCACGGGGAAAGCACAGGCGCAGATCCAGCGGGAGCTCGACCTCATCGCGAAGCTGGATCTCGCGGGCTACTTTCTCATCGTCTGGGACATCGTCAACTTCTGTAAAAGGGAGCACATCCTCGTGCAGGGGCGCGGCTCGGCCGCGAACAGCGCCGTGTGCTACGCCCTCTCGATCACGGCGGTCGACCCCGTGAAGATGGAGCTTCTCTTCGAGCGCTTCCTCTCGGAGGAGCGCGGAGAATGGCCCGACATCGACCTCGACCTGCCCTCGGGCGACCCGCGCGAGAAAGTGATCCAGCACGTCTACAAGATGTACGGCCCCGACGGCGCGGCGATGACGGCGAACGTCATCACGTACCGCGACCGCTCGGCGGCGCGCGAGATGGCGAAGGCCTTGGGCTTCTCGCCGGAGCAAGTGGACACGATCGCGAAGCACCTCGGGAAATGGAGCTTCGGCGAGTACCGCGACGGCGCCGCGGACCTCGCGAAGGAGATGGCCGAAGCCGGCTTCGACCCCGCGCACCCGCGCGTCGCCCACTTCGGAAAGCTCTTCATGCGCGTCCAGAGCCTGCCGCGCCACCTCGGGCAGCACTCCGGCGGGATGGTCGTGGCGATGGGCCGGCTATCGGAGGTCGTGCCGCTCGAGCCCGCGGCCATGGAAGGGCGCGTCGTCATCCAGTGGGACAAGGACGACTGCGCGGACCTCGGCATCGTGAAGGTGGACCTCCTCGGCCTCGGGATGCTGGGCGCGATCGAGAAGATGCTGCCCGCGATCAAGGAGCACGAGGGCGTGGACGTGGATCTCGCGCACTTGCCGGCGGGCGACCCGAAGGTGTATGCGATGCTGAACGCGGCGGATACGATCGGCCTCTTCCAGGTGGAAAGCCGCGCGCAGATGGCCTCGCTGCCGCGCCACGCGCCGAAGATCTTCTACGACATCGTCGTGCAGGTCGCGATCATCCGGCCGGGACCGATCGTGGGCGGCATGGTGCACCCCTTCTTCGACCGGCGGCAGGGCAAGGCGCCGGTCGAGTACCCGCACCCGTGTCTCGAGCCGATCCTGAAGCGCACGCTCGGCGTGCCCCTGTTCCAGGAGCAGCTCCTGCGCATCGCGATGGTGGCCGCGGGCTTCACGGGCGGCGAAGCGGAGGAGCTGCGTCGCGCGATGGGCTTCAAGCGTTCGCAGGAGCGCATGGGCGCAATCGAGGAACGCTTGCGCGCGGGCATGGCGAAAAACGGCATCGAGGGCCCCGCGCAGGACCAGATCGTCAAGTCCATCACGTCGTTCGCGCTCTACGGCTTCCCCGAGTCGCACGCGGCCAGCTTCGCGCTCATCGCGTATGCGAGCGCGTGGCTGAAGGCGCATCACCCGGCGGCGTTCACGGCGTGCCTCCTGAACGCATGGCCGATGGGCTTCTACCACCCCGCCACGATCGTGAAGGACATCCAGCGCCACGGAACGCCGGTGCTGCCGATCGACGTGAATTTCTCGGGATGGGATTGCACGGTCGCTCTCTTACCTTCTAAGAAATCTTCTCTCGCCGTGAGGCTGGGCATGCGCTTCATCAAGGGCATGAGACAGACGACCGGAGAGATCATCGAAAGGGAGAGAGCCGGAAGATTCTTCGAAGACGTGGCGGACTTTTCGCGTCGCTGCCGCCTGCGTTCCGAAGAGATGACCCTGCTCGCCTACGCCGGCGCACTTTCGTCTCTCGGCCTTTCCCGCCGCGAGGCGCTGTGGCAGGTGGCGGAAGTTTCCCGCCCGCTCGGGGCTCTCTATGAATCTCTTCCTCTCTCTTCCTCCTCGCAAAATTCTCCCCTCCCCGAAATGTCCGCGATCGAAGAGACAACTGCCGACTATCGTGCGACGGACCTGACGGCAGGGCCGCACCTCCTCGAGCATCTGCGCGCGGCGCTCGCCGCGCGGTCGATCCTGTCGGCCGAAGAGCTGCGAAACGTGCCTGAGGGCGAGCGCGTAAAGGCCGCAGGCGCCGTCATCGTGCGGCAGCGGCCGGGCACGGCGAAGGGCTTCGTCTTCCTGTCGCTCGAGGACGAGAGCGGCATCGTGCAAGCCATCGTGCACCCCGACCTCTTCAGGCAGCACCGTTCCGTCATCGTCGGGTCGGGAGGCCTCGTCGTGGAGGGAATGCTGCAGAAGGAGGGCGGTAACGTTTCCGTGAGGGCCGAGCGGTTCTGGCCGCTCCCGGCGCTGCCTGACCTGCCGAGCCACGACTTCCGCTGACGCTCCGTCAGTTCTGCGCCGCGATTCGCGCCGCCTCGCGCAGCTTCGCTCCGGCGACGGCGAGAGCGCGCAGCAGCACCGCGGACTCGGCCTCGACCGCGCCGTCGCCGTGCAGCGCGCGGCGCAGGCCCGGCAGCGTCTCCGTGCCGCAGCCGGTTTCGGCGGACGGTCCGAGGAGAAGATTGCGGCGCGCGAATTCGGGCGCGGCTGCGTCGTGAAACGCGGCCATCGCGTCGAGAAGGAGGGGCTCGGTCCTTTCCGCGTGCGCGAAGCGGCGCGCCGGCTCGAGCGACTCCCACTCCCGGGCCGCGATGCGCAGCCGCACCATCGCCGCAAAGAACTCGCCCCGCCGCGCGAGGCGGGCGGAGGCGGGATCCTTCGCGAGCTTCGAGAGCTCGTCATCGAGGAACGCGACGACCTCGGAGAAGCGCCACGGTGGCTCGGGCGACTCGGCGATCGCCGATGTCCAGAGCGTCAGGATACGCGCGAGCGTCGCGCTGATGGCGTACCCCGGATCGAGGATCCGGCCGAGAAGATACGGGTCGTCGTACGCGGAATGGTATTGCGCGTACGTGCGCCGCCCGAACCCGAGCTGGGCCGACGGCACGCCGGCGAGGCCAAGGAAGGGCGAGGTGTCGCCGCTGAATCCGGGCAGCTGCGTCGCCGCGCGCACCGATAGAAGGACGCGACCCGAGGCGGGATCGTCGACGCGCCCGAGGATCTGGTCGAGCGACTCCTTCAAGCCCGGCGAGACGTCGGCCATGAAATCGAGCGCGCGCACGGAGGAATCGACGTAAAGGAACGCGGCCATGGGCGGGGCGTGCGCGGCGAGCCGTTGTTCGACCCAGAGCGTCGAGCCGAGCATGCCGTACTCCTCGCCGTCGAAGAGCACGAAGACGACGTCGCGTTCGGGTTTCCAGCCCTCGTGCGCGAGGGCCGCGAGGGAAGCCGCTGCCTCGAGGACGGTGGCGGCTCCTGACACCGGGTCCACGGCTCCGTTCACCCACGCGTCGGTATGCGCACCGACGACGACGGCGCCGGCTTCGTGCCGGCGACCCGCGAGCACGGCGGTGACGTTGAAGAGGACGCGCGCCTCGGTGCGGGAGCGTGTATGCAACCGAACCGTCTCGCGCGTCGCGCCGAGGCGATACGGCACCTTGAGCCATCCGGTCCAATCCTCGGGCGCCGCCGGCCCTTCCACGCGTCCAAGCAGATCCGAGGCGACGCTCTCCGACACGGGCAGCGCGGGCAGGACCGGACGGAGGCGCGGGATGCCGCGGCCCGCGGCGCAGTCGGGATCGCCCGGACGCAGGAAATAGCGCAGCATCGAACCGCGCTGAACGGTCCATGGGTTGAGGTACGGACCAGCGGGAAAGTCGGGCTTCACGATGCCGAGATCGCGGCGCTCGGGGTAAAGAAGAAGCGCCGCGGCCCCTTCGTCCTCGGCCACGAGCGACTTCATGGCCCGGCAGATACCCTGTGACCGGGCGAGAACGATCGCACCCTTCACGGAGACGCCGGCCCGGCGCAGCGCGTCGTAGTCCGCCCGCGTCCCGTGATTCGCGTAGACGACGCGCGCGGAGACTTCCCCGTCCGGCGCCCACGCAAAGAACGGCACATCGGCGGGAGCCGCGGCGGAGTAGGGATCCCCCGCGAGCACCCTCTCGGCGAGATCGAACGTTCGGCCGGCGGGCCCTTCGACAGCGAGCGAGGCCTCTACGGGCTCGGGGATCCTCAACGTGTGCTCCGAGACCACGACCTCGAGACCCGTCGCGCGGAGGAATCCGGCCGCCGCATCCACGGCGGCGCGCTGCGCGGGAGTTCCCGCGCGGTGCGGGACGCGCGCGAGGGTCTCCACGTTTCGCTTCATCCGGGCGGGGTCGACGAGCGTCTCGAGCCTCGCCGCGCGAAGCGCGAGAGGATCGCGACGTCCGCATGCCGCAAGGGCGGCAAGGGCGAGAACGACGACCCCGCCTCGAAGGCGCGTCACCGATTGCCAGTGTGAGCACCCGGCGCGCGCGCAGGGCGCCGGTCACCGTCTGCGATCATATTCGCCACCACGAGCTGGTCGCGCGCGCGGGAGAACGCGTTCGCGAGGCGCCCGATCTCCTGCGCGGCAGTCGCGCGGTCGTTCCGGCCGACGGCCTCCACCAGAGCCGGGAGCGCCGCCGCGCCACAGCCCGTCTCGGGCGAAGGTCCCCAAAGGCGGCAGCCCCTTCCAAACGCATCGCCCGGCGCACCGAACGCGCCGAGCGCGAGCGTCAGGAGCCGGTCGAGCCGGCCTGCGTCCTTTGCCGGACCTCCCGCGGCGCGTGCCCGGCCGTCCCACGCGCGTGCCGCCGCCTCGAAAACCCCCATCTGGCTCGTGAGCGACCGCGCGGTCTGCGGCACCCATCCGATCGACGCGGGAAAACGTGCCTGAACCTCGCGGATCTCGCGGCCCGCAAAATCGGCGAGCTCACCGAATCGGAACGGGAAGAACCGCGGCGTCGCGAGCGCGCCCGCGTAGAGGGCGAGCACGCGGGCGAGCGTCGCGGTTCGCACGAGGCCTGGATCGCCAAAGCGTTTCACCCACGTCACGGTGTCGTAGAGCGTGTGGTAACTGCCGTACCAGCGGCCGAAACCGAGCTCGGCGACGGGCGTGGCGGAGAAGCCGAGGAAGGGCGCCGCGTCGCTCGAGAAGCCCGGCAGGGCCGGATCGCCGGAAGTCTCGGCGAGCGTCCTGCCGGAGGCTGGGTCTCGGACGAGCGCGAGCACCTCCGAGAGCGGTCCGCGGAGACCGGGGGTCGCGCTCGCGTAGAGGTCGTTCGCACGGACGCCGGAATCCACGTTCACGAAGGCGAGAGCAGGCAGGTCCCCGCTCGCAAGGCGTTCCTCGATCCACCGCGTGGAGCCCAGCATGCCGAACTCCTCGCCGTCGAAGAACGCGAACACGACGGGGCGCGAGGGCTTCCAGCCGCGCTCGCCGAGGCGCGCGAGAGCCGTCGCGGCCTCGAGCACGGCGGCTGTGCCGGAGGACGGGTCGACCGCCCCGTAAACCCACGCGTCCGAGTGGTTGCCGAGAATGACGGGGGCGGCCTGCGGGTCGGCCCCGGGGATGGTCGCAAAAACGTTGCGCATCGAGGCACGCACCGTTTTCCCGCCTATGGTCATGCGCACGCGCGCAGGCCCAGGCCCGAGATTGTAGGGAGCATCGAGGAGACCCTTCCAGTCTGGCGGAGGCGCCGGGCCGGCGAGTTCCCGGAGCAGCACCTCCGCGATGTCCTGGGAGATCGCGAGCGCCGGGATTCTCGGCAACGTGTCGACACCCGCGGCCTTCGCGCGGCGCGGGTCGCCCGGACGAAGGAAGTACTTCAGGAGCGTGCCGCGCGAGACGGCCCAGCGGTTCGTGGAAGGGCCAAGGGGATAGGGCGGCCTGACAATGCCCTGATCGCGCGGCTCCACGTAGACGAGGAGCCCGGAAACGCCCGCGCGCTCGGCCGCGAGCGACTTCATCCCGCGACAGACGCCCTGCGCCTTGACGAGAGCAACCTTCCCGCGCACGTCGACGCCCGCCTTGCGAAGCACCTCGAAGTCCTCGGGCGCCCCGAAGCCCGCGTAGACGACCGGAGCCTCGAGATCGGCGTCGGGCGCGTACGCAAGAAAGGGAAGCTCGTCTTTCGCGACCGCCGTCGCCGGGTCCTCAGCAAGCGCACGCTCGTGCAGATCGAACGCGCGCGGAGCGGGCTTCGTGAGCGCGAGCGAGAGCGTCACGGGTTCCCACAGCTCGACCTCGTGCACGTCGTTCCAGGTCTTCAGCCCGGCCGCCGTCAGGCGACGCGCGATCTCGTCGGCGACCGCGGCGTTCGCGGGCGTGCCCGCGCGGTGCGGCCTTTTCGCGAGGATCTCGAGCGCTTCGCCGATTCGGGCCGGCGAAACGAGTCCATCGACGTCGGACTGGAACCGCGCGAGGAAAGGCCTTCGCGCGCGGAGGACACAGACTCCGGTCGCGAGAATCGCGAGCGTCAGAGCGGCGGCCGCAAGGACGGTGACGCGTCGAATCTCGTTGCCCTCCGTTTGCGTTTAGATCGTCAGATAAGCCGCATCAGGAGGCTGGCGTTCGTTCCGCCGAACCCGAAGGAGTTCGACAGGGCGACAGGAAGCTTCCTCTCGCGCGCCGTGTTCGGCGTGTAGTCGAGGTCGCAGTCCGGGTCAGGCACCGTGTAGTTGATCGTGGGCGGGATCACGCCGTGGCGCATCGCGAGCGCGAGAATGCCCGCCTCGAGGCCCCCGGCCGCGCCCAGGAGGTGCCCCGTCATGGACTTCGTGGAGGAGACGGCGAGCTTCCGCGCGTGGTCGCCGAAAACCCGCTTGATGGCGATCGACTCGATGCGGTCGCCGTGCGGCGTGGACGTGCCGTGCGCGTTGACGTACGCGACGTCCTCCGGGTTCACGCCCGCGTCGAGAAGCGTGTTGCGCATGACGCGAAACGGGCCGTCGCCATCCTCGGAGGGCGCCGAGATGTGATACGCGTCGCCGGACATGCCGTAGCCAGCGAGCTCGGCGTAGATCGAAGCGCCGCGCGCCTTCGCGTGGGCCAGATCCTCGAGGACGAGGATGCCCGCGCCCTCCCCGAGGACGAAGCCGTCGCGGTCCTTGTCCCACGGCCGTGACGCGCCCTTCGGGTCGTCGTTGCGCGTGGAGAGGGCGCGCATCGCCGCAAAGCCTCCCACCGCGAGCGTCGTGATGACGGCCTCCGAGCCGCCAGCGATCATCGCGTCGGCGTCCCCACGGCGGATGACGTTCGCCGCGTCGCCGATCGCATGGGCCGACGTCGCGCAGGCCGTGGCCGTGGCCGAATTCGGGCCTTTCGCGCCCGTCTGGATCGAGACGAGGCCCGCACCCATGTTCACGATGAGACCCGGGATGAAAAACGGGCTGATCCGCCGGGGCCCCTTCTCGAGGACGATCTTGTGCGTCTCCTCGATGAGCGGCAGCCCGCCGATTCCCGAGCCGATGCACACCCCCACGCGCTCGGCGTTCTCGGGCGTGACGACGAGGCCCGAATCGGTCATCGCCTCCTTCGCCGCCGCGACGGCGAAATGGATGAACGTGTCGAACTTCTTGA
This sequence comes from Acidobacteriota bacterium, assembly GCA_003152095.1. GTDB lineage: Bacteria > Acidobacteriota > Thermoanaerobaculia > UBA5066 > UBA5066 > Fen-183. Next base: position 10,996 of record PLZI01000127.1, read on the forward strand.
TCTCCTTCTTCTCGAGGAACGCTCCCGGGTCGAACCCCTTCACCTCGCCGGCGATGCGGCACGCGTAATCCGTGGCGTCGAAGCGGGTGATCATCCCGATGCCGGAGACGCCAGCTGTCAGGCTGGCCCAGTTCTCCTTCGCCGTGAGGCCGACCGGAGACACGAGGCCGACGCCCGTGACGGCCACGCGCCGCCGTCCGCGGCCGTCGAGGAGGGGTGCGGGATTCTCGGACACGCGTCGAGACAACCCCTAATCAGGCCGGCTTTGCGTGCGACTCGATGTAAGAGACCGCGTCCTTGACCTTCTGGATCTTCTCGGCGTCCTCGTCCGGGATCTCGATACCGAACGCCTCCTCGAAGGCCATGACGAGCTCGACCGTGTCGAGCGAGTCCGCACCGAGGTCGTCCACGAAAGAGGCCTCGGGCTTCACTTCGTCCGCTTGGACGCCGAGCTGCTCCACGATGATGCCCTTGACCTTTTCTTCCACCGAATTCGCCATCGCGATCCTCCGAAAGTTTTCGTCTTGCGAGAGACCGGCATTCTGAGGGCTGCCGGGACCAGATTTCAAGCGTGCGGAGTCTACCCGATGGAGGAAGAATGACGATTCTCAGGGTTCGGAGTGAGTCGTCACCGTTCAGCGCAGTTACGCGGAAACGCTCTGTGGACGGGGCTTGTGCCGCCATTCTGATTCTCAGCGTTCATCGCGTCTCGTCGGCGTTTTTCCGCTTTCTCGGGCTCAGTGCACGAACGGTGCACGAAGGTTTCGGCGGTCATCCGCAGTCGCACGCGGTCGTCCGCAAGCGGCGAAACGAACTCCTCAGCGAACTCCCATGAACTCTGACCAAGGCGACGTAGACTGACCATCGGCTCTCGACATGCCCGCGGGAATTAAGCGGGAAAGGGGGAGTCTGATGGGAACGGTTTCACCGCCGCCTGGGGGCCTGGGGTCGGAAGGGAAGAAAACCGTGGCCGGGTGGCCCGCCATCGTCCTTGTAGCCGTCGTAGCCGCCCTGATTTTCACAGCGGCCAGAGGCTACCTGAAGGCCAAGAAGCCCTCTTTCGCGAATGATAGACCACCGGTCGCGGCCCCAACGGCGGCCGTGTCCCCGATCTCCATGAACGGATGGCGGGACTTCCGGTGGGGGATGTCCCAGGCGGAGGCGGAGAGGACCGCCCAGACGGCGGGTTTCTCAATCACAGAGAGGAAGACGAACGACCGGGGAGAGCCAGTCCTGGCCCTGTCCGGCTTCACGATGTCTGGCGTCGTCCTGAACCCAAGGCTCAGGTTCTCGCCAAACCTGACGACCGTGATCCTCTTCTGTACCGAGGAGAACGCGACCATCACCATTTACGAGGTCTTGAAGAAGCACCTCACGGAGGCTTTCGGAGTCCCTCCCGCATCAAAGCGTGGAATCGAGACCCCTGGCGGGAATGGGCTTGTCGGCTTCGAGGGGATGCACCTGAGGAGCGACACCTGGTCCTATCCGAAGACGGCACGTTCGAAGGCGTCTTTCACGGTGCAGTTCTCCGGCCAGCGTCACGCCTGCGACGAGGCGGCAGCTGCGAACCGTGAGACAGCCGAAACGTAGTACAATTTCGACGGTGCGCTTCGTCTGGCATCGGGAGAACGTCGAGCACGTCGCGCGCTACGGGCTGAGCCCGCTGGAGGTGGAGGCCGTGTTCGGCGCGAAGGACCTCGGCATCGCGGCATCCGGCAGACGCGGGCGGTGGGTCGCCGAGGGGACGGTCGCGGGGCGCGCTCTCCGCGTCGCGTTCACGCTGAGCGGACCGGGCGAGGCGCACGTCATCACGGCGTATCCGATCGGGCGAAGGAGGCGGCGGACATGAGAACGAAGCAGAAGCGACCACGAAAGACATACCGCTCACTTGCTGAGCTGCCGAAGGAGTACGTCCCGCTCGAGGAGGCGAAGCGCACCCTCGCGCGTGACGCCGCTTGGTTCGAAAAACATCTCGGTCCCGACGTCCCCCGGATCACGCGCCGCGGCCGGCCGCCGAAGGGCACGAAGGTCGAGCCGGGGAGGGTTCGGTCGCTTCGCATACCGGACTCGACGTGGCGCGCGCTGCAAAGACAGGCGAAGGCTTCGGGACTCTCGACGAACGCAGCGGTGCGGCTCGCCGTGCTGTCGTGGACGGGGCACGCCGCCGAGCGCCGATAGGCAACCTATCCGATGTAGAGCCCGCCGCTCACGTTGAGACAGGTGCCCGTCACGTAGGCGGCCGCGTCGGACGCGAGATAGACGACCGCGCCCGCGACGTCGTCGGCGGTTCCAAGCCGCCCGAGGACGATCTGTCCCACGAGCGATTTCTTCTGGTCCTCGCTGAGGCCGTCCGTCATGGACGTCTCGACGTAGCCCGGCGCGACGGCGTTCACCGTGATTCCACGCGAGCCGATCTCGCGTGCGAGGGCTTTCGTGAACCCGATGACGCCGGCCTTGGCCGCGGCGTAGTTCGTCTGGCCCGGGTTCCCCATGAGCCCCACGACGGACGTGATGTTCACGATGCGGCCTGGGACACGCTTTTTCAGCATGACCTTCGCGGCTTCCTGCGCGCAGAGGAAGACGCCCGTCAGGTCGGTCGCGAGGACCTTGTCCCACGACTCCTTCGACATCCTGAGGATGAGGCCGTCGTCGGTGATGCCGGCGTTGTTCACGAGGATGTCGAGCTTCCCGTGCTTCTCCACGATCGTCTTGAAGGCCGCCGAGACCGAAGCGGGGTCGGCGACGTCGAGGCGCAGGGCCTCGGCCCGGCCGCCCGACGAGGCGATGGACTCCGCCACGGAGGCGGCCTTGCCTTCGCCGCGGGCGGCCACGACGACGTGCGAGCCGGCCGCAGCGAACGCCCTGGCGATCGCCTCCCCGATGCCTTGCGAGCCACCGGTGACGAGCGCGACCTTTCCCTCGAGCAAGAACGAAACGGCCATTTCCCTTTTCCTTTCCCGATCAGTCTTCTATCAGATCCGCCGGCGTCGCGCCGGAGGCCGCGAGGAAGTCGTCGCCCGTGAGCGCCACCTGAACGCCCCGTTGCCCGGCGGAACAGACGAGCCGGGCCCTGCCCTTCGCGCTCTCGTGGACGAAAAGGCGGAGGACCTTCCGCATTCCGAAGGGCGAGCATCCACCCTTCACGTAGCCCGTCAGCTTCTCCATGTCCTCGACCGGGATCATCGAGACCGTCCGGTTCCCGGAGACGCGGGCGAGCTTTTTGAGCGACAGGCGCGCGGGCGCGGGAACGACGGCCGCGAGCGGCCCGGTCCGGTCACCGCGCGCCACGAGCGTTTTGAAGACGTCCTCGGGCGGGACGCCGAGCTTCGCCGAGGCTTCCTCCGCCGTGAAGTCCTCCGCGGCGAACGCGAGCACCTCGTAGCGCACCTTCTTCGAATCGAGAACGCGCGTCGCGTTCGTTCTCACGGGAGGCGGCACCTCAGGGCGCGAACGTCGCGAGCGCGGCGGCCGTGGACGTGATCTTCATGGGCCAGTCCTTCGCGATGCGCTTCGCGAGGCCCGCGAGAACCGTTCCCGGCCCGGCCTCGACGCCGGACGGCGCGAGCACCGCGAGGCGCTGCACGGACTCGACCCAGCGGACGGGTGAGCAGATCTGGCGCCTCAGCGATTCGCGCGCGACCTCGGAGCTCGTGGTCTCGCGGGCGTCCACGTTCGTGACGACCGGAATCGCGAGCGGACGAAACGCCGCCGCCGCGAGGAACGGCGCGAGCTTTTCCTCAGCGGGCTTCATCAGCGCGCAGTGGAACGGAGCGGACACGGAGAGCGGAAGGACGCGCCTGGCGCCTCTCGCCTTCAGGATCTCGGCCGCCTTCGCGACGCCCGACGCGCTGCCCGCCACGACGGTTTGGTCCGGCGCGTTGAAATTCGCAACCGAGCAGACCTCGCGGGTCGCGGCGGCGGCTTCCGCGCACGCCTCGGCGACGACCTCGGGAGCGAGGCCGATGACGGCCGCCATCGCGCCCCGGCCCGCGGGCACGGCCTCCTGCATGAAGAGGCCGCGGCGACGGACGAGGACCACGGCATCCTCGAGCGTGAGCGCGCCCGCGGCAACGAGCGCGGCGTACTCGCCGAGCGAATGCCCGGCGACGACGGACGGCGCGACGCCTTTCGCCTTCAGGACCTCGAGCACGGCCACGGCGTGCGTGACGATGGCCGGCTGCGTGACGGCGGTCTGCCGGAGATCCTCTTCGCTGGCCTCGAAAGAAGCCTTCGAGACCGACAGGCCCAGCGGTTGGAGCGCCGCATCCGCCCGCTCGTAGACGCGCCGCGCCTCGGGGAACGCCTCCACGAGATCCTTTCCCATCCCGGCGAACTGCGAGCCCTGCCCCGGGAACAGGAACGCGAGGCTCACCGCGTCACCAGCGGACGAGCGCGGCACCCCACGTGAGGCCGCCGCCGAAGGCCGTGATGAGGATGAGATCGCCGCGCTTCAGGCGGCCATCGCGTGCATATTCGTCGAGCGCGATCGGAATCGAGGCCGCGCTCGTGTTCCCGTAACGCCCGATGTTGTTCACGCAGCGCTCGGGAGGAATCTGCAGCCGCTCGGCCGTCGCGGTGAGGATCCGCTCGTTCGCCTGATGCGGGAGGAACCAGCTCACGTCCTGGGTGGTGAAGCCGCTCTCCGCGAGAACTTCCTTGCAGACCTCGACCATCGAGCGGATCGCTATCTTGAACGTCTCGCCGCCCTTCATCTGGATGTACATGAGGCTCTTGTCGAGCGTCTCGGGACGATTTGGCGGGAAGGTGGAGCCTCCGCCGGGCATCGAGATGAACGGCGCTCCCTCTCCGTCCGAGTGTATGGAGGTGGAGAGGACGCCGTGGTCGGCCTTCGTGGCCTTGAGAACGGTGGCGCCCGCGCCGTCCCCGAAGAGGATGCACGTCGAGCGGTCGGTGTAGTCCACGAATCGGGTCAGGAACTCCGCGCCGACGAGGAGGATGTTTTTCGACTTGCCCGACTGGATGAGCCCGTCCGCCACGTGAAGCCCGTACAGCCAGCCCGAGCAAGCGGCGTTCAGGTCGAACGCAGCGGCCTTCTTCGCGCCCAGCTTGTGCTGCACGACCGGAGCGGCGCCCGGGATCAAGTGATCGGGCGTGCAGGTCGCCAGGATGACCGTGTCGAGGTCGGCCGCCGCGATCCCGGCGTCCGCAAGTGCGGGCAGCGCCGCGCGCACGCAGAAGTCCGAAAGGATGTCTCCCTCGCTGACCACGCGGCGCTCGCGAATGCCCGTGCGCGACGTGATCCATTCGTCGGACGTCTCGACCATCTTGGCGAGGTCGTCGTTCGTCAGGATCCGGTCCGGAACGGCCCGGCCCGTGCCGGCGATCGTGGCGTGAAACATCGTTCCTCCGTAGGTGTGCGGGACCGGAATGTTACCGGGAGAGCGGCGGCGACGCGAACGTGAGCGCCCGCTCGCGGATTTTCTCGGGGATTCCACGCCGCACGAAGTCGTCGGCCGCGCGGATGGCATTGCGCACGGCTTTCGCGTTCGAGCGCCCGTGACCGATCAGACAGGCCCCGTTCACGCCGAGAAGCGGAGCTCCGCCGTATTCGCTGTAGTCGAGGCGCTTCTTGAAGGATCGGAAGGCGTCCTTGGAAAGGAGAAAGCCCATCGAGGCCTGGAGGCTTCGGGCGATCTCTTGCTTGAGCGCCTCCTCCACCAGGTGCGCGAGGCTCTCGGAGACCTTGAGGATGACGTTGCCCGTGAACCCGTCCGTCACGATGACGTCGACGTCGCCCGCGTAGACGTCGCCGCCCTCGACGTTCCCGATGAAGCGCAGCCCGGACTCCTTCAGGAGGCGGAACGATTCCTTCACGATGTCCGTGCCCTTGCCCTCCTCCTCGCCCACGGACATGAGGCCGATCTTCGGCTTCTCGATGCCAAGGACTTCCTGCGCGAAGAAATGCCCCATGAGGGCGAACTCGCGGTAGTGCTCGGGGCGGCAGCTCAGGTTCGCCCCGACGTCGAGGAGGACGCGCCTGCGGTCGAGGCCTGGCAGCACGGTCGCGAGGGCCGGCCGGTCGATCCCTTCGGCGACGCCCATGATCATCTTCGCGACGACCATGGCGGCGCCGGTGTGACCCGCCGTGAACATGCCGCTGGCCCGCCCGTCCCGCACGCATTCGGCTGCGATCCGGATGGACGCCCGGCGCTTCTTTCGGATGGGCGTGATGGAGGGCTCGTCGAAGAGGACGACCTCGTCCGCATCCACGACGCCCACACGGCTCCCGCTGTACGCCGTCTTGTGGAGCTCGGATTCGATTTCGCGGCGCCGGCCGACGAGCAGTGTGTCGAGGCCGAAATCCACGGCCGCCGCCACCGCGCCTTCCACGTTGACGCGGGGGGCGTGATCACCCCCCATGGCGTCGACGGCGATCGTCAAGTCAGGCCTTCTCGGCTCCGCGCATGACTTCCCTGCCCTTGTAGTAGCCGCAGGCCGGGCACACCCGGTGCGGCAGCTTCTCCTTGCCGCAGTTCGTGCAGTTCGAGGTCTGCTTGGGCTTCAGGAAGTCGTGGGCGCGGCGCAAGTCGCGGCGCGTCTTGCTGTGGCGATGTTTTGGATTCGGCATGGCGGTCTCCTGTGACGGTCCGACGCACGGAGGCGAGGACGAAAAAGTCGTGACTCAGTTCCCGGGATCGAGAAGCGTCCGAAGCGATTTCCAGCGTTCGTCCGACGGAGGCTTACAGGCGCAGGGCGCGAGGTTTCGGTCGGCGCCGCACATCGGGCAGAGCCCGCGGCAGTCCTCCCGGCAAAGGGCCTTCAGGGGAAGCTCGAGCTGTACCTGCTCCTCGACGAGAGGGTCGAAGGAGACGACGAGGTCGTTGTAGTACAGGACATCGAGATCCTCCGGATTGAGTTCGAGGCCGTCGTCCGGGTCGCCCTTGTCCGTCTTCACCGCACTCTTGTCTTCCCGGGGCTTCTCGTGCGCCGGCGCGAAGACCCAGGATGTCTCGCTCGCGCGGCGAAACGCGACGGGAGCCAGACAGCGCGCGCACGCCGTGACGCCGTCGAAAGCGACGCGGCCATTCAGGACGAAGCCCGTCTCGTGACGCTCGAGACGACCGGAGAACGATACGGACGAGAGCGACACGAGCTCGGGCCGCGCGAGGCTCCCGGCCGGAAAGTCGAACTGATGAGAAAGATCAACGGGCTCGTCAAAAGCCGCTTCGAGGTTCAGGTCCATGGGAAAAGGCTCCTCCTCCACGAAGAGGAGCCGAGGAATATAACATGGAAGCATGCGTATCGCCGTCGACGCGCGCCCGCTGGAGGAGCGTCCGTCCGGCGTCGGCCGCTATCTGGAAGGGCTGCTCTCGGCATGGCTCGACGCGCGGCCAGAAGATGCGTTCATCCTTCTCTCGCCGCGGCGGGTCCACGTGCCCGCGCGCCTCGCCGGGCGCGTGGAGGTTGCCTCGTCCCTCGCGCTCCCCGGCACGATCTGGTTACAGACCGCTGCCGGACGTGCCGCCCACCGTGCCGGGGCCGACGTTTTCTTCGGGAGCCTCGGCATTCTGCCTTTGGCCGGCTCACTGCCCGGCGTCGCGACCGTGCACGACCTCACGCCGCTCCTCTATCCCAAATGGCACTCGCGAAAGAACCGCCTCGGCTTCACGCCGTTCATCGGCGCGACCGTCCGCCGGGCGCGACGAATCGCCGTCGTATCGGACGCGACCCGTCGCGACCTCGTCGCCGCATTCCCCGACGCCGCCGGGAAGACGGCCGTCGTGTACAACGGGATCGAGCCCGAGGCTCCCGACACAGGCGGCGCGACGCCGCACGGGGGACGGCCGTATGTCCTCTACATGGGCACGTTCGAGCCGCGCAAGAACGTCCTCCGGCTCGTTGCGGCGATGGAGTCGATCTGGGACCGCCGCCCGGACTTTCCCGATCTCGTCCTTGCGGGCGGGGACGGCTGGGGATTGGGCGGCTTCGCGAAAGGCGTTGCACGCTCGCGCCACGCGGCGCGCCTCACGCTCGCGGGGTATCTCGGCCCGGGCGAGAGGGCGCGATGGCTGAGAGAGGCGCGTGTCTTCGCCTATCCGAGCCTCTACGAGGGCTTCGGCCTGCCGCCTCTCGAGGCGATGGCGCAGGGCACGCCCGTCGTGGGTTCGTTTTCGTCGTCGCTGCCGGAGGTGATGGGCGACGTCGGCCTCCTGCCCGACCCCGCGAGCGTCCCCGACATCGCGGCGGCGCTCGAGAGGGCGCACGACGACGCGGACTTTCGCCGCCGCGCGGCCGCGGAGGGACCGCGGCGCGCGGGGAGCTTCACGTGGGCGGCCGCGGCCACGAAGATGCGCACGCTTTTCGAGGAGGCTCTCGGGTGACGGCGCGAAGGAGGCGCGTCCTCCTCGACGCCCGAAAAGCGCGCGACTTCGGGATCGGCACGTACATCCGCGGCCTCCTCGGCGGCCTCGCGCGGCAGGACCGGTGGGACCTCACCGCACTTGTTTTTTCCGGCGAGGAGGCGCTCCTCCCCCCCGGTGTGGCGGCAAGGGTCTGCGCCGCCCGACACTATTCCCTTGGAGAGCTCGTGGCGGTCCGGCGGGCGATCTCGGCGGCCAAACCTGATCTCTTCCATGCTCCGCATTACGTGGTGCCGTTCTTCCCTCCGCGCACGACGGTCGTCACGATCCACGACCTCATGCACCTCACCCGGCCGGAACATGCGACGCCCGCGAAACGCGCGTATGCGCGGTGGATGATGGGGCGCGCACTGCGGCTCGCGGCGAAGGTGATCGCGGGATCGGAAGCCACGAAAAGAGAAATTCTTGCTTTCGGACCCTCTCGTGGCCTCGAGGTCGAGGTCATTCCATATGGAGTCAGACAAGAATTCTTCGAATGTGAAGAAAAGAGAGTCTCCATGCGGGGGCTGGCGGAGGCGCGTCCTCCTGTTCTTCCTTTCGAAGCTCCCTATCTTCTCTTCCTGGGTAACGACAAGCCGCACAAGAACCTCGACGGTCTGCTCGCCGCGTTCGCGCGGCTCCGCGCCTTTTTTCCCTCTCTCTCGCTCGTTCTCGCGGGCGTGGCGCCCGGCCGCATTCACGCCGAGGGCGTTCACGCACTCGGCTTCGTGCCCGAGGCGGACGTGCCTCCGTTGCTCGCCGGCGCCCGCGCGCTCGTCCTTCCCTCCTTCGCCGAGGGCTTCGGCCTGCCCGTGCTCGAGGCGCAGGCGGCGGGCACGCCCGTCGCGTGCTCGGACCTTCCCGCTCTCCGCGAGGCCGCCGGCGACGCGGCGGTGTTCTTCGATCCGGCTGACGTCGGATCGATTCTTGCGGGACTCGAAAAGATCCTGAAAGATGATGAGCTCAGAAAGATTCTGAGAAAGAGCGGCCGGGAACGCGCGGCGCAATTCACCTGGGCTCGCGCCGCAGAGCGAACGGCGCGGATTTACGATCGCGTTCTTTACCCATTCGAAGAAAAACCAGCCTCTCCTGAGCTGGAGCGCTCGTCGTGAGAGTCGCCCTCGTCCACGATTGGCTGACGGGGACGCGCGGCGGCGAGAAGGTGCTGCGCGAGCTGGTGCTCATGTTCCCCGGCGCGCCGGTCTTCACGCTCTTCCATTTTCCGGGCTCGCAACCCCCCGAGATAGAGGCCGCCGAGATCAGGACCACGTTTCTCCAGAAGCTCGTCTCACCCCGCGCGAACTACCGGAAGCTGCTTCCTCTCTTCTTCGTGGCGGCCGAAACGTGGGATCTCTCCGGGTTCGACCTCGTGATCTCGTCCTCCCACTGCGTCGCCAAGAACGCGAAGAAGGCGCCGGGGGCCTTCCACCTCTGCTATTGCCACACTCCGGTGCGGTATCTGAACGACCAGTTCGACGACTACTTCCGGGACCGGCCGGCCCTGGCGACGGCCGCCGCTCGCCTCGCGCGCGCGCCTCTCCGCGCGTGGGACCGTGCAGCTGTGCCACGCGTGGACGCCTTCCTGGCGAATTCGGAGAACGTGAAAGGCCGCATCGCCCGCCTCTGGGGACGCGAGGCAGCCGTGGTCTTCCCGCCCGTGGACACGGACTTCTACACACCGCCGCCGCCCGGGACGCCCCGGAGCGGCCTCCTCGTCGTGTCGGCGCTGGCCCCCTACAAACGCCTGGACGACGCCATCGACGCCGCGAACGCCCACCGGCTGCCCCTGACGATCGCGGGTTTCGGACCGGAGCGCGCGCGCCTCGCGAAGCGGGCCGGTGAGACGGTCCGATTCCTCAACACTCCCAAGGACGAGATGCTGCGCGAGAGCTACCGCACCGCTGAAGCCGTCCTGATGCCCGGGGAGGAGGACTTCGGCATCGTGCCGCTCGAGGCGCAGGCCTGTGGCACGCCGGTCGTGGCGCTCGGCCGGGGCGGGGCGACCGAGACGGTGCGGGACGGCGAGACGGGCGTCCTGTACGCCGAGCCGGGGGCGGCGGGACTCCTCGCCGCATTTGATCGCCTGCGCGGACTCGCGCTCGACCCGGCGGCGCTGTCCCGCAACGCCGCCCGCTTCTCGCGGGACGTCTTTCGGACCCGTTTCCGTACCGCCCTCGAAACCGCGCGGACCGGGCGCGAAACGGCCGCGAGGGACGTTAGAATCAACACTCCGGAGTCAATATGATTCGCCGTCAAACGCGCCGTCTTCAAGCCCTGCTCGTGGCCGCCGACGTCCTCGCGACCGTGCTCGCGCTGGGCGCCGCGTGGCTCATTCGATTCGAGTCGGTGTGGCCGACACCGAAGGGAGCGCAGCCCTTCGAGAACTACGCCGCGCTCATCCCGATCCTCGTCGCGATCTGGCCCGTCGTCTTCTATTTCCACCGCCTGTACCAGATCCGGCGCGACCGCTCGACGATCGACGAAGTGCTCGCGGTCATCGTCGCGGCGTCTCTCGGAACGATCCTGCTCGTGGGTCTTCTCTCGTTCTGGCGCGGATTCACGTACTCGAGCCGCCAGCTGCTCGTGCTGTTTCTGTTCCTCGATGTCTTCTTCGTGTCGCTCGTGCGCTTCGGCATCCGCAAGTATCTCGAGACCGTGTGGTCGACGGGCGCGGGCGTGCGGCCGACGCTCATCGTGGGCGCGGGAAACGCGGGCCGCGCCCTGGCCGACAAGCTGCTCGATCACCCCGCGACGGGCCTGAAGCCCGTGGGCTTCGCGGACGACGATCCCCTCAAGCGCGCCGAAGGCTACCGGGGCCTCGCCATCCTCGGGACGACCTCGGAAGTCACGGCGCTCATCCGCGCGCACGAGATCGACACCGTATTCCTCGCGCTGCCCGTCGAGGCGTACCGCACGATGCTCACGATCCTCAAGGAGGTCGGCAACGAGATGGTCGACCTCAAGGTCGTGCCCGACCTTTTCCAGTACGTCACGTTTAAGGCCGGCGTCGAGGATTTCGACGGGCTGCCCGTCATCAACCTGACGCAGATGCCGCTCGAGGGCTGGAACTCGCTGGTGAAGCGCACGATGGACGTCGCGCTCTCGGCCCTCGGCCTCGTCGCCCTCGCCGTGCTCTTCCCGGTCATCGCGCTCGCGATCTGGCTCGGGGACCGCGGCCCGATCTTCTACGCGCAGGAGCGCATGGGCCTCGACGGGCGGCTCTTCCGGATGTTGAAGTTCCGCTCGATGCGGGTCGACGCCGAGGACGACGGCGCGCGCTGGACTGAGGAGAACGACGCGCGCCGCACGCGGGTCGGGGCGTTCCTCCGCAAGACGTCGCTCGACGAGCTGCCGCAGCTCATCAACGTGTTCACGGGCGATATGTCCCTCGTGGGGCCGCGCCCTGAGCGCCCGGAGTTCGTGAGCACGTTCAAGGAGAAATTCCCGCAGTACATGCTCCGCCACCGCGTGCGCGCCGGCATCACGGGCTGGGCGCAGGTCCACGGCTGGCGCGGCAATACGAGCCTCAGTAAGCGCATCGAGTACGACCTCTACTACATAGAGAACTGGTCGGTCGGCCTCGACGTGAAGATCCTGTGGCTCACGCTCAAGTGGGGCTTCACCCACAAGAACGCGTACTGACGCCCGGTTTTCGCCGCGCTCAGATCACGAGCGGGCGCCCCGCCTTGAGCCGCATCGCGGCGCCCTCGAGAAGCTCGGCGTGCTCGCGCTCCTCCGCCTCCAGCTCGCGGTAGAGGCGCCACTCGGGCGAGGCCTCGGAGAACTTGCGCCCGGTCTCGAGAAAAAACCGGCCCGCCCGCTTCTCGAGNNTCGCCTCCGGCGCGCACCATCTCCTCCGCGCCGCGGGCGTAGAAGAGGACGCCGCCAATCTCGATCTCGTACGCGCGCCGCACCGCTTCCGCGAGCGCGCCCTCGGGCGTCGCGGTCTCCTCGCGGGCCTCGAACGCGCCGCCGCAAATCGGGCACAGGCCGTACGGGAAGGCGAAGCCTTCCGAGACTTTGTCGCATGACGTGCAGCGGAAGGAAAGCCGCTCGCCCGCGCAGCAGACGTAGTCCTCGCCCTCCTCGATCGGGCGCCGGCACTTCTTGCACACGGACTCGGCGGGCACGGCCACGGCCGGGATCTTCGATTCCGCGCGCACCTCGGGAGGCCAGGCGCGGTCCTTCAGGTACGACGTGATCGCGCGAGCCGCCCTTCGCCCGGCGCCGAGCGCGAGGATGACGGTGGCGGCGCCGGTGACAATGTCGCCTCCCGCGAAGACGCCCGGCAGGTTCGCGGCCTGCGTGGTCTCGTCGACGTTGATGTACCCCTCGCCGCGCACATCGAGGCCCGGCGTGGACCGCGCGATGATGGGGTTCGCGCGCGTGCCGAGCGCGTAGATGACGGTGTCGCACTCGAACGTCTCCATCTCGCCGGGGATGGGGACGGGGCGCCGGCGGCCGGAGGCGTCCGGCGGACCCAGCTCCATCTTCTGGCAGACGAGAGCCTTCACGCCGCCCTTGTCGTCCGTGACGATCTCGGTCGGGCCCCGCAGCCAGTGGAACGTGATGCCCTCTTCCTCCGCGTGGCGAAGCTCTTCGACGCGGGCGGGAGCCTCCGCCTTCGTGCGGCGGTAGACGCAGCGGACCAGCTCGGCTCCGAGGCGCTTGGAGACACGCAGGCAGTCCATCGCCGTGTTGCCTGCGCCGATGACGACGATGCTGCGGCCGAGCGTGACGGGCGTGTCCTCGTACGGGAACTTGTCGCCTCCCATGAGGTTCACGCGGGTGAGGAACTCGTTCGCGCTGTAGACCTGCCCGGCGAACTCGCCCGGGATGCCGAGAAAAGCCGGGGCGCCCGCGCCGGTCCCCACGAAGACGGCGTCGAAGCCGCGCTCGCCGAGGAGCTGCGGGATCGTAAACGTCTTGCCGATGACCTTGTTCGTCTCGAAGCGGACGCCCATGTCCTCGAGCTGCTTCACTTCGCGGTCGATGATGTTCCGCGGCAGCCGGAAAGACGGGATCCCGTAGCGCAGGACTCCCCCGATGACGTGTAGCGCCTCGAAGATCGTGACCTCCGCGCCGTCGCGCGCGAGGTCGCCCGCGCAGGCGAGGCCGGCGGGGCCGGAGCCCACGACCGCGACCTTGCCGATCGGCGCCGCCGGGCGCGGAGGTGGGGCGGTGACGGGCGCATGGTCGCCCACGAAGCGCTCGAGCCGGCCGATGGCGACCGGCTCCATCTTCTTGANNAGGTGCCGGATGAAGCGCGGGATGTCGATGGCGACCGGGCAGCCCTGGATGCAGGAGGGCCTCAGGCATTGGATACAGCGCTCGGCTTCCGTGAGCGCATCGGCGATGGTGTAGCCGAGGTTCACCTCGAGGAAGTTGTGCGCGCGCTCTTCCGCGTTCCGCTCGGCCATGCGTGTCGCGTGCGGCACGACGTCTTTCAGCTTCTTGTAATTGCGCTTCTCGTCTTCGAAGAGCAGCTTCTCGATGT
>PLZI01000022.1 GCA_003152095.1 Acidobacteriota bacterium
GAGGGCTAGAACTGGAGAATGGTGGAGCTGAACGGGATCGAACCGTCGACCTCTTGAATGCCATTCAAGCGCTCTCCCAACTGAGCTACAGCCCCACGCGGGTTCCGGAGAGACCGCGGAAGGTAGCACCGGGATGCGGTGCGGTCAAACGGCCGCGGCCGACCGCCCGTTGACGCCGTCTCCTGCGGGAAGCGGTAAACCCGGCAGGGCTCTTGCACGTCTCCCCGGTGGAGGTAGTCCCGTGAAGAAGACACCCCTGCTTCTCTCCGTCCTGCTTTTCGCCGGCTGCTCGAGCATCGAGACGCACGTGGATTACGATCGCGCCGCGAACTTCTCCTCCTACCACACGTTCGCTTTCAAGGACGTCCGGGAGACCCAGAATCCGATCGCCATGAGGAGGGTCCGAACGGCCATCGTGAGAACCCTGTCCTCGCGCGGATATTCCGAGACTCCGGACGGGACGCCCGATCTGTGGCTCGTCCTGCACACGCGCACGCACAGACAGGCGCAAGTCACGACTTGGAGCTCTGGCTGGGGTTGGGGCTGGCGCTGGCGCGGCCCGTACTGGACGACGGCCCGCGTCGAGCAGATCCCGGTCGGCACGCTCATGGTCGACCTCGTCGACACGAAGGCCAAGGAGCTCGTCTGGCGCGGCAGCGCGTCGCGCGTCGTGGATGCGGACGAGTCGCCCCAGACCCGTGAGGTGAAGGTGCAGCAGGCCGTCGACAAGCTCTTCGACGGCTTCCCCCCGAAGCCCTAGACCGGCAGCCGAAAACGCTCAGAACGCCGCTTCGAGCCCCGCGAGAAAGCGGCGTCCGGGCGCCGGGAAGCCGCTCGCCTCGACGTAGTCACGCCCGAAGAGGTTCGTCACGCGGACGAAGGGCGCGAGCGAGAGCGCGAGCGGCGGCAGCGTGAGCGCTGCGTCGACCCTCAGATAGGATGGATCCTCGACGAGGCGCGTGAAGTCCGCCGCGTCGCGGTCGGGGCGGGCGCCCACCCACATCCCGGTCAGGCTCACGGATCCGCCGGAGACGAACGTCGTCGCGTAGGTCGCCGAGGCGCGGTGGCGCGGGCGCCGTATGAGGAACGTGCCGGCGTCGAGGTCCTTCGCGTCGAGGTACGTGTACGACGCGCGCAGAATCGAGTGGGCGCCGACGGGCGTCCGGAGAGCCACCTCGACACCGCGCGTGCGCGCGCTCCCGATGTTCTGGTTCGTGAATGTCACAGGGTCGTAGTTGATGAGGTCCCTCAGGTCGTTCCAGAAACCCGAGACTTCCGCGACGATTCCCCCCGCGAGCGACTTCTCGAAGCCCGCTTCGTAGCCGATCGACTTCTCCGGTTGGAGCGACGGGTTGCCCGAATACGGGTAGTACAGCTCGCCCGTGGACGGGGCGCGAAACGCCGATCCCACCGCCGCGCGCAGCTTCAGCGTCGGCGTAACGCGCCACGCGAGCGTCAACCGCGGGCTCACGGCGCTGCCAAACGCGCTGTGGTCGTCCCAGCGAAGCCCGGCGGTCATGACGAGCCGCTCGCCCGCGAGGGCGATGCGATCCTCGGCGAAGAGCGCGAATGTGCGGGTCGACGCGTCCTCGAGAGCCACGCCGAAGTTGCTCTCGCTCGAGACGAGCGTGCGTTCCCAGTCGGCGCCCGCGGCGAGCCGCTGCGCGCCGAGAATCGACGTGAAGACGACACGCGCTCCGGCGCGCTGCGCGTCCGTGGAGGACGAGGTGAGGGCGGCGTCCGGATCCGAGAACGTCGGGCTGTCCTTCACCCACCGGAACGACGCCTCGATGGATGACTTCGCGGAGAGCGCGAGCGAGACCGGCGCCTCGAACGTCGTCGTTTCGTTTGTCGTCGTGCGGTGCGGCGTCGCGGTCCCGGAGGAGAACGGGATACCGGTCCGTCCTTCGTCGCGGCGGAGCACGAGGCCCACGCGAAGCGCGTCCGTCAGGGCCGCGCTCACGCTGCCCGAAAAGTTCGTCGCGGCGAAGAACTCGTTCGGAAGGTCGCCGTCCGTGAGCGCGCGCCGGAATCCAGCGGAGCCCGTTAGCGACCCCGAGCCCAGCGCGACCTCGGCGAACGCCTCCTTCGCGGACCGGTTTCCGAACGCGAGCGTCGCGCGACCCGAAGGCTCGTCCGCCGCGGCGCTTTTTCGCGTGAAGATCCGCACGACCCCGCCGATCGCCTCCGAGCCGTAGAGCGCCGAGAACGGCCCGCGCACGACCTCGATACGTTCGACGTTCGCGGTGGACAGCGCCGAGAGGTCGGTGCCGCCGAAGTACGGGCTGTTCAATGCGACGCCATCCACGAGGACGAGCGTCTGCGTGGAGGCCGTTCCGCGCAGGAAGAGCGACGTGACCGTGCCGGGGCCGCCCGACTGCACGACGTCGAGTCCCGGCACGGTGCGCAGGAGATCGACGATCGTCGTCGCTTTCGACGCCGCGATCTCGGCGGAGTCGATCACGGTCGCGGCGGCGCCGAGAGATGTGGCGGCCTCGGGCTCGACCTCGGCCGAGATGACGACATCGGCGGCGAGCCTCGTGGCGCCCGGCGGCGAACCGGGCTGGGCGAGCACGGTGGGCGCGAAGAGCAGGAGCCAGGCACACGACGATCGGGCGAAAACGATTCGGGAGATCATGGAACACCTCCGTTCCGCTGGCTCGGCCTTCCCATCGGAAAGGCGGCGGCGTTCCGGCAGCACCCCGGAACAGCCGCGACTTCCCGAGCCCCGGAGAAGGCGTTGCAAGAACGATGTTCCTCGAGCAGGTCTCCTGGCTCCCGGATCGTCCGCGCACGGCCCCTTCCCGGAGGCGCGACCGGCCCCGTGGGACAGATCTTTCGCCACCAGTGGGATCTCGCCGGGCGCGTCCCCGGTCACAGTGGCGGGGGCCGCGCGGGAATCTCACCCGCTTCCCTCTTCACGCGCCGCGCACAGGCGCGTCGCGTTCGCCCCCCGGAGGTCAAGAACTTTCAGGGGACTCGAGGACGATGCAAAAGAACCGGACGGCACCTTAACACGCGGCCGACCGGCGCGGGATCGCCGTTAGGATCTCAGGCCGGCGGAGCGTCGAAGGCCTCGCGGAGCTTCGACGTGAGGGCCTGCTCGCTGAACGGCTTGGAGAGGAACAACGGCCCGCCTTCGACGCCGAGGTCCGTCGGGATGTCGGCCGTGTAGCCCGACATGAAGATCACCCTGATGGACGGACGGCGCGCCGTGACGACGCCCGCCAGGTCGCGTCCATTCATTCCCGGCATCACGATGTCGGTCAGGAGGACGTGGATGGGGCCGGGATGCTTGTCGACGACGTCGAGCGCGCCGGCTCCGTCTTCCGCAACGAGCACGATGTAGCCGTGCCGCTCGAGCACCGCCTGCACGAGACTCCGGACAGCCGGCTCGTCCTCGACGACGAGAACCGTCTCCGACCCCGGGACGGCGGATACGCTCGAGTGGGCACCAGAGACCCTTCGCTCGTCGGAGCGCGGAAGATAGATTTGGAAGGTCGTTCCCTTCCCCGGAACGCTCATGAGCTGAACGTGGCCGCCGCTCTGCCTCACGATTCCGTAGACCGTGGACAGCCCGAGCCCCGTACCCTTGCCGCGCTCTTTCGTCGTGAAGAACGGCTCGAACGCGTGTGAGAGCGTCTCCGCGTCCATTCCCGAGCCCGTGTCTTCCATGGTCAGGAGTACCCAGCGGCCAGCCGGAAGCTGATCGGGGAACCCCTCGAGCGGGGTCGCCGTCGTCAAGCTGCCCACGGAAACCGCCAGCTGGCCGCCGCTCGGCATCGCGTCCCGCGCGTTCACGGCGAGGTTGAGAACCACCTGCTCGATCTGGCCAGGGTCGGCCTTCACGGTCGCGAGATCCTCGGACACGACGAGCGCGAGCCCGATCCCCTCGCCAATGAGCCGTTCGAGCATGCTGCCCGTCTCACGCACGATCTCTCCGAGGTGCACGACCTTCGGCTCGAGCACCTGTTTGCGGCTGAAGGCGAGGAGCTGCCGCGTGAGCGCCGCGGCCCGTCCAGCCGCCTTGACGATCTCGGCCAGGCTCTCGCGCCGCTCCGGATCGTTTGCGAGGGACGCGTGGAGCAGCTCGCTGTAGCCCTGGATGACCGTGAGGAGGTTGTTGAAGTCGTGGGCCACCCCGCCCGCGAGCCGGCCCACGGCCTCCATCTTCTGTGCCTGGACGAGCTGCTGCTGCGTCTTCTCGAGCTGCTCTTTGCTCCTCCGAGTACTCTCGCGTGCGTCGAGCACGTTGAGGGCATAGGAAATATCCCCCGCAAGCTCCTCGAGAAGCGTGATCTCCTCCGCGCCGATGAAGGCCTTCTCCCTGGCGTAGACGTTGAGACACGCGGTTACGGCGCCGCCGCGCCGGACGGGGAGGGCCGCGTCAGACCCGAAGCCGTGGCGAAGCATGAGGTCGCGCCAAGGAGCGACCAGGGGATCGCCTTGAATGTCCGAGACGATCGCCGGACGCCCCTCCCGGATCGCGGTTCCCGTCGGGCCCCGGCCCTCCGGCGTATCGTCCCAGCGCACCTCGATCTGCCCGAGATACCCGGCCTCGTCTCCGGCGCTCGCGACCGGCACGACCCGCATCGTCTCCCTGTCGGCGCGCCCGATCCAGGCGAGCGCATAGCCGCCGTGGGAGACGAGGATCTGGCAGACGTCCTTCAGGAGCGACTCCTCGTCCGTCGCACGGACGACGAGCTGGCTCACCTCGGAGATCGTCCGGAGGAGGCTGTTGAGTTTGCGGATGCGGGCCTCCGCCGCCTTTCGCGGGGTGATGTCACGCACGATCGACAGGAAGAGCGTCTCGTCTCCCGCCTTCACGAGACCCATGTTGACCTCGACCGGGAACTCGCTCCCGTCCGCGCGCCGGTGGCGCGTCTCGACGAGGAGGCTCCCCCGGGCGGCGGCGGTCTCCATGTCGTGTCGGAACGCATCGCGCGTCCCGTTCGCGCGCACATCGGTCGCGTGCATCGAGAGAAGCTCGTCCCGCGTCCAACCGTACATGACTTCGGTCGCGCGGTTCGCCTGGAGAATGCGGCCGTCGTTCCCGAACAGGAAGATCGCGTCGGTCGCTTGCTCGACGAGAGCCCCGAAGCGCGCCTCGCTCCGCGCGAGCTTGACCTCGTGTGCGATCACGAGCGAGCGCCAGATGCCGAAAGCGGAGGCGATCAGCACCAGCAGGAGCCCGCCCCACGTGAGACCTCTGCGCAGAACGTCCTCGCGGAACGCCGCGAGCGCTTCTTCCTCGTCGACCTTGACGACGAGGCCCCAGGGAGCGCGCTTCAGGCGGCGCGTCGCCGCGAGAATCCGCGCGTGGCGATAGTCGACGTAAGCCGAGAAGGAGTCCTCGCCCGCGAGGGCGACCCGTGCGGCGAGGTCGAGAGTCTCGAACGGCTGCCGGAACGTGAGCGGCGGGTCTTTTCGAAAGCGAAGCGGCGAAAGAAAGAGAATCGACTCCTGGTCCCTCCGTACAAGGAGCACCTCGCCGGACCGCCCCGTGCGCACCGGCTGGCTCAAGAGGTCGAAGAGAAGACCGTCCGCGTCTCCCACGACCAGCACGGCACCGGCGGCTCCGCCTTCAGCAAGCTCGATGCCTCCCGCGACCGGAGCCGCGACCACGAAGCCGATGAAGCCGTCCGGCTCGCGGACGAGATCGACCCGGGGCTTTCCCGAGCGCATTGCCTCGCGGGCGAGAGCGATGGATTCGGCTCCGGGCGCCGGACCGTCGCTCGACACGAGGACGGCCCCCGCGGAGTCGCAGATCGAGATGGAGCGTTCGCCGTAGACATTCCGGAAGTCCGAGAGGATCGCGTTGATGTGAGGGACGGATCTCTCGGTTGAGCTCTCGTGCGGGGCGGACAAGACGAGGGCCCGGACCGAGGGGAACGTCGCGACGAAACGAGCATTGTCGACTCTCTCGGAAATTCGCCTGTCAAGGAGGTCGCGCCTGTGGTCCGCGCGCTGCGAGAGCTGCCACCGCCAGCCGTCGATCGCCGCCTCCCGTCGGCCGGGAACGGAGAACGCGAAGAACCAGAAGACAGCGGTCGCGCCGAGGGCGACAAGGAAAGACAGGCCCAGCGCCTGAGAATGGGCGCCGACCCACCGGGCGAGACGTCGGGGAAAGTTCACGTTTCGGTCAACGCTACAGGGTACATCCGCCGCGACGGATTTCGCGCCGCGCGAGAGTTTATCTCGCGGCGGCCTGTGGCGCGTCGAGAGCTTCGCGGAGCTTCGCCGCGAGGGCTCGCTCGTTGAACGGCTTCGAGATGAAGACCTGTCCCGCCTCGATGTCGGAGCCCGTCAGGACGTCGGCGCGGTAGCCCGACATGAACACCACCTTGATGGACGGGCGGAGCGCCGTCACCCGGGACGCCAGCTCGCGTCCGTTCATCCCGGGCATGACGAGATCGGTCAGGAGGACGTGAATGAGCCGCGGGTCGCGGGCGACGACGTCGAGCGCGGCCGTCCCGTTCTCGGCGACGAGCAGGGAGTAGCCGTGCCGTTTGAGAATCGCCTGCACGAGGACTCGGACGGCGGGCTCGTCCTCGACGAGGAGAACCGTCTCCGTCCCATCGCGGGACAGAACGGACGGCCGTATCCCCGAGGTCATCGGCTCGGCGCACCGCGGCAGATAGATCCGGAAGGTCGTTCCCGCGCCCGGCGCGGTCTCCACTGCAATATACCCGCCGGTCTGCCGGACGATGCCGTAGACGGTCGCCAGGCCGAGGCCCGTCCCCTTTCCCTTCTCCTTAGTCGTGAAGAAGGGCTCGAAGATGTGGCCGAGAGTCTCGGCGTCCATGCCGGTTCCGGTATCCGTGATCGAAAGAACGACGTACCGCCCGGGAGGGATCGAATCGAGCGCGGCCGCGAGCGGCGCATCGAGATCGGCGTCGGCCAGCTCGAGGGTCAGGCGGCCGCCTCCGGGCATCGCGTCCCGGGCGTTCACCGCGAGGTTGAGGACGACCTGCTCGATCTGTCCCGGGTCGGCCTTCACGCGGCCGAGCGCCTGGGGCTTCACGACGACGACCTCGACGTCCTCGCCGATCAGCCGCTTGAGCATCTTCTCGGTGTCGACAACGACCGCGCCGACGTCGAGGACGCACAGCTCGAGAACCTGCTGTCGGCTGAAAGCGAGAAGCTGCCGCGTCAGCGCCGAAGCTCGTTCGGCCGCCTTGACGATCTCGCCCACGCTCTCGCGCTTCTCCGGGTCGCCCACGACGGACGCCTGCATCAATTCACCGTAACCCTGGATGACCGTGAGAAGGTTGTTGAAGTCGTGCGCGACTCCTCCGGCGAGTCGGCCCACCGCCTCCATCTTCTGCGCCTGCCGGAACTGGGCCTCGAGCTGTCTGCGTTCGGTGATGTCGTGGATCACCATGCTGGTGCGCGGTTGCCCGTGCCGGTTCGTGAAAACCGCAGAGCACAATTCGGCTGTGAACTTCGTCAGATCTTTTCGCAGGCAGGTGAGCTCGCCGTGGAAGTTGCCGGTCCGGGCGCATTTCTCCAGCGCCGCTGGGAGGCGGGGATCCGAGCGATCCACGACGGCGTCCCGTCCGGCGCGCATCAGTTCCTCCTCCGAACGCCCGAGCATTCGGCAGGCGGCGGCATTGGCGGCGAGAATTTCGCCGCCGGGCGCCGTCAACAGCACGGCGTCCAGGCTGGTGGCGAACAGCGAGCGATAACGTTCCTCGCTCTCGCGGAGGTTCTCGCGGGCGTCCAGAGCGTCGAGCGCGAAGGAGAGATCCTCCGCCAGCTCCTCGAGAAGCCCGACCTCCTCCTCGTCGACGAAGCCAATCTCCCAGGCGTAGACGATGAGACCCGCGGTCACCGCGCCGCCGCGCCGGATGGGGATGGCCGCGATCGACCCAAAACCAGGGGAAGGATGAAGCTTGCGCCAGGGAACAACCATCGGGTCGGCCTGGACGTCCGAGACGATTACGGAGCGCCCCTCCCGGATCGCGATTCCCAGCGGGCCCCGGCCTTCGGGCGTTTCGTCCCAGCGCACCTCGATCCGCTGGAGATATTCGGCCTCGTTTCCGGCACTCGCGACCGGCACGACTCGCATCGTCTCCTTGTCGGCGCGCCCGACCCAGGTGAGCGCGTAGCCGCCACGCGAGACGAGGATCCGGCAAACGTCCTTCAGAAGCGACTCCTCGTCCGTCGCGCGGACGAGGAGCTGGTTCGCCTCGGTGATGGTCCGGAGGAGACGGTTGAGGCCGCGGATGCGCTGCTCGTCGGCCCGTTTCTCGACGACGAGCCGCTGCCGCTCGAGCGCCGAGCGGACCGCGGTCCCGAGTCGGCCGAGAGAGTCCTTGAGAACGTAGTCCGCGGCGCCCGCCTTCATGCACGCGACCGCCGTCTCCTCGTTGAGAGACCCGGTCGTGATAATGACCGGGACGTCCGGCGCATGCTCCCGCGCGAGGACCAGGGCCGTCATCCCGTCGAACTCCGGGAGCTTGTAGTCGGAGAGGATCAGGTCCGGCCGAAATTCCCGGAGCATGTCGAGGAACGCCGCGCGCGTCTCGACCAGCTTGCACTCGAAGACGAGCCCGTCCTTCCGGAGCTCTTGCTGCGCGAGCTCCGCGTCTGCGGGGTTGTCCTCGACGTGCAGGATCCGGAGGGGAGGGAGTGCGGACATCGCCTAGCCTATCCGTGCGCCGGCTCGTTCAGGAGGAGCCAATAGAGGCCGATTTCCTTGACCGCGTCGAAAAACTTCTCCGACTCTACGGGCTTGACGATGAAGCTGTTCGCACCGAGGTCGTAGCTCGCCATGAGGTCTTTTTCCTCGCGGGACGAGGTCAGGACGATGACGGGGATCGCCTTCGTCCTCGGGTCCGACTTGACCTTCCGGAGCACCTCGAGCCCGTCCACCTTCGGGAGCTTCAGGTCGAGAAGGACGAGTTGCGTCGTCGCGCCGGCACGGCCGGCGAACGCTCCCTTTGCGAAGAGAAACTCGAGCGCCTCGGCGCCGTCCTGAACGACGTGGATCCCGTTCGCGACACGGGCCTTGTGCAGCGCGCGCAGCGTGAGCTCGGCGTCGCTCGGGTTGTCCTCGACGATCAGGATGTCGCCATTTCTCGGAGCACTCATGAGGAACCTCCTGGGCCGGGCAGGCTGAACGAAAAGGTGGCGCCCTCGCCGACCTTCCCCTCCGCCCACACCTTGCCGCCGTGCCGATGGACGATGCGTTGGACGAGCGCGAGGCCGACCCCCGTTCCCTCGAACTCGGCGCTCGAATGGAGCCGCTGGAAGACGCCGAAGAGCTTTTTCGAGTAGGCCATGTCGAAGCCGACGCCGTTGTCCTTCACGGAATAGACGACGCTGTTCGCCTCGGTCCGCCCCTCGATCTGGATGAAGCGCTCCGCCTTTGGTCCGGTGAACTTCAGCGCGTTCGAGATCAGGTTTGCCCACACCTGTCTCATCAGGGACGAATCGCCCTCGGCGGCGGGCAGGGGCCCGACCGTGAAGGAGATCGTGTCGCCCGACGCTCCCAGGCCGTCGAAGGCGCTCCGCGCGAGAGCCGCCATGTCGACGGGCAAGCGGGCCATTTCCTGCCGTCCGATGCGTGAGAAGGAGAGCAGGTCGTCGATGAGCTTCCCCATCTGCCGCGCGTTGGAACGGACGACGTCGAGGAGGCGCTTCCCTTCCGCGTCGAGCTGCGGGGCGTGGTCTTCGAGCAGGATCCGCGAGAAGCCGTCCACGGCGCGCAGCGGGGCGCGAAGGTCGTGCGAGACCGAATAGGAGAACGCCTCCAGCTCGCGGTTCGAAGCGTTGAGACCGAGCACGGTCCTCTCAAGATCCCTGTTCAGCACCACGACCTGTGCCTCGGTGCGGCGCCTTTCGGCCACTTCATTCTCCAGGCTGACGTACGAGGCCTCGACGCGCGCGGCCATCGCGTCGAAGGAGCGACCGAGCCCGGCAAGCTCGTCGTCTCCTGCGAAGCCGATCCGGTGCCCGAGGTCCCCGGCGGCGATCCGCTCCGCGCCTTCCTGCAGCCGTGCCATCCGCCGAGCCAGCAGCCGGGTCGCCATGCTGGCATTGGCCGCGGTGATTGCAAGGCTCGAACCGGTCAGGAGAATCGCCAGGAGCATCGTCCGGTTCTGCGTCGCCCTGGATCGGTTGGTCGCCAGAGAGTAGAGGCGGCTTGCATGGTCATCGAGGTCCAGGGAAATGAGGATGAGCTTGCTGGCGAGCCGCGCTCGGAGAGCCGTCGACACGGATGGCGTGCGTAGGACCGCCTCCCGTTCGTCGGGCAGCCGGGCGAGCTCCTCGAACAGCCCCTTGCTGGTCTCGACGATGTTCAGCATCTCGTCGATCGTTCGCCGTGAATCGACTCCTTCAAAAACGGTCATGGCATTCCGCAGCTGCGAGACGAGGCGGGCCGACGCCAGCTCCCACTGCGCCCG
Organism: Acidobacteriota bacterium; assembly: GCA_003152095.1. GTDB lineage: Bacteria > Acidobacteriota > Thermoanaerobaculia > UBA5066 > UBA5066 > Fen-183. The sequence goes on from PLZI01000022.1 coordinate 10,413, forward strand.
GGCCCGCGTCTCGCGATAGAGGAGGAACTCGTCCCGCGTGGCTCCGCGCTCCATGATCGCCACCCGGAGGCCCGAGGCAAGATCCTCGGCGTCGCCGGCGCGACGAGAGTCACGCATCGCCCACGCGAGGATCGAGCCGATTGTGACGATCGCTCCGAGGGAGATCGCGGTACTGATGCGAAATCGCGTGCGAAGATGCATCGCGGGCTACCGAATGAGCCGGACGGCGTCGGGCTTTACGTTCTGCAGCGGCTGAAACGCCAGGGCGTCCAGGAAGTTCGGGGTGGGCTGCCTCGGGGCGAGGCCGGTCCGGATCGCCCACCGGGCCTCGTCGTCGAGGAGGACGAGCAGACCCTGGTCAAGCCGCACACGGAAGTCGAAGGGCTCCCAGATTGCGTCGATGTCCGCCGCGTCTATGGCCAAAGCCGAAGCCACCCGCCTTCGGGCCTCCTCCGGATGCTCCCTCACGAAGGTCTCCGCCTCGAGCAGGCCGCGTATGAACTTCTCGACCGCGGCGGCGCGCTCCCGGACCAGGCCTGGCCGGCCGACGAGGTTGTGGGTCTCCACATAGAGGTCCTCCGCGAAGACGCCGACGGCGCCCCCGAGCCGCCTCTTGATCTGGACGATGTAAGGGTTCCAGATGGCGACCGCGTCGATCCTCCCCGTCGCGAGGGCGTCGGACATTTCGTCGGGCCGCAGGTCGACGAGATGGATCTTCTCCGGCGCGACACTGTGCCGCACCAGAAGGGTCTCGAGGAAGAACTCGGCGCTCGTGCCGGCCGGCCGGCCGACGCGCTTCCCTGCAAGGTCTTCCGGCCGGGCAATTCCCGACTCCTTGCGGGCGACAAGGACCGTGGCATCCGAGGCCCTCTCGATCGTCGCAACAACCGAGACGGGCTTCCCGTTGAGGATCGCCAGAACGACAGGCGTTTCCGCGGCGGTCGCGAGGTCTGCCTTTCCGGCCAGCAGGGCGTCGAGCGCAGGCTTCCCGAACGCGTACGGCTGGACCGTCACGTCGAGGCCGGCGCCGGTGAAGTATCCGTTCGCGAGGGCGACGTGCACGAGGCTCGCTTGGGAGACCATCGCAAGGGCGACGGTGATCCGCTCCCGGGGCGGCGCCGGCTTCTCACGACCGCAGGCGGCCGCGAACACGACGAGCAGTAGCGACACGCCGATGGCCGAAAATCGGGCTTCAGCCCATCCGACGAGACGGCGCGTAAACGTCACAGTTCGACCAATTTAGCAGTCTACGCCCGCGCCGATTTTCTTCGTCGCGCCGGAGAGTGCGTCTCAGTCGGGGGCCGCCCGCGGCGGGCCACCGGGATCAGCCCTTTTTCTGCTTGCTCTTCGGGTTGTTGAGCGCCTGGAGAAGAGAGGAGCCGAAGACGGAGACGGAAGGCACCGCGGCCTTCTCGCGCTTCGCGGATTCCTCGCGGTAGCTCTTCAGCTCGCCGCGGTCGGCCTCGGCCTTCGCGCCAGCCGCCGAGAGCGAGATGCGCCGCTTGGCCGGGTCGACGCCGATGACCTTCACCTGGACCTTCTGGCCGGGGGCGAAGTGGCGGCTCACCGTGCCGGGCGGCACTCCGGACTCGGAGTTCGGAATGAGGCCCGTGAGGCCCGGCTCGAGGCGCACGAATACGCCGAACGTCGCGACGCCTTCCACCTCACCCGACGCGATCGATCCCTCGGGATGGTGCTCGAGGATGCCGTCCCACGGATTCGACGTCGCAACCTCGCGCAGCGAGAGCGACAGCCGGCGCTGCTTCGGGTCGACCTCCTTCACCCAGCCCTGCACCGTCTGGCCGACGGCGACGGACGGATCCTTGAGCGTGACACCCGGCGGCAGCGCCGATACGTGCACGAGACCGTCCACGCCGGGCTCGACCTCGACGAACAGGCCGAAGTCCGCCTGCCGCGCGACCGTACCCGTGAATGAGGCGCCGGGGGCAAAGCGCTCGGAGAGCGTCTGCCACGGGTCCGCCTCGAGCTCTTTGATGGAGAGCGAAATGCGCTTGCCTTCGCCCGCCAGCTTCGTGACCTTGACCGTCACCTCCTGGCCGACGGCGAGGACGTCCTTCGGGTGCGCGACGCGGCGCCGCGAGATCTCCGTGACGTGGACGAGCCCGTCCACGCCGCCGAGGTCCACGAACGCGCCAAAATCGGTGAGAGACCGGACGCGGCCGGAAAGAACCGCGCCCACGGTGATCTTCTCGCGCGCGAGCGCGGCCCTCTCGTCCTGCTCGACCTTGAGGAGCGCCACGCGAGAGACGACCACGCGGCGTCCGTCCTCGGAGTACTCGAGGACATGGAAGTCGAAGGTCTGTCCCACGTAGGTCGCGAGCGTGGGCTCATCGTGGCGGCCGAGGTCGATCTGCGAGACGGGGC
>PLZI01000118.1 GCA_003152095.1 Acidobacteriota bacterium
TCATCCTGATCGGGCTCGGCGTCGGTGCCCTGGGGATGGCTCAACACCGGCTCGGCTGGGCCGTGCTCGGGTTCACCGGCGGCCTGCTTCACGTCTGGAACCACGCCGCGTTCAAGTCGCTTCTCTTCTATTCGGCGGGCGCCGTGATCCATGCGACCGGGACCAGGGAGATCGACGCGCTCGGCGGCCTCTTCCGGCGCATGCGCTTCACGGGAGCCGCCTTCCTCGTCGGCGCCGTTGCGATCTGCGGCCTGCCGCCTCTCAACGGCTTCGTGAGCGAGTGGCTGATCTCTCTCGCGAGCTTCCGGGCGCTCACGCACGCGAGCGGGGGCGTGGAGATGCTCGGGGCCGCCACCGCCGCACCCGCGCTCGCGTTCATCGGCGCGTTGGCGGTCGCGTGCTTCGTCAAGGCCTTCTCGGCCGTCTTCCTGGGGACGCCGCGGGGACCCCATGCGACACGCGACGTCGCCGACGCGAGCCGATCCATGCGCTTTTCGATGGGGGCTCTCGCTCTCGCCTGCGCCGTGATCGGCCTCTGGCCAACCGGCGCGGCCGGCGTCAGCCGCCGCGCGGCGGACGCTCTCCTCGGGACGCATGCCGGGCCGGCCGCGAGCGCCGACCTTGGCGCTCTCGGCGGGATGCCCCTCTTCCTGCTCGGCGCCATCGCCGCCGCCGGCGTCGTCGCCGTGGCGCTCCTGCGCAAGGCGGCGCTGACGACGACCTGGGACTGCGGGTACGCCTCGCCCAGCCCGCGGACCCAGTACACGGCGTCGTCATTCGCCGAGCTTCTGGTCGGGCTGTTTCGCTGGGCGATTTTTCCCGATGAGCACCGGCCGCGCCTGAAAGGACCATTCCCGGCGACGGACCAACGTTTCGCGAGTCATGCGCCCGATCCGGTGCTCGATCGTTTCCTGCTGCCGGTCATCTCGCGCGGGCGGTCGATCCTCGGCCTCGCACACATCATCCAGGCCGGCCGCATCCAGGCTTACCTTCTCTACATCGTGATCGCGCTCGTGGTCCTCCTCGCCTGGAGCTCGGCATGGTGACCTCCGTCGTGAACCTCGTCGTCGTGCTCGCCTTCGCGCCCTTCCTCCTCGGCGTGATCAACAAGACGAAGGCCTTCGTCGCCGGGCGCAACGGGCCGCCGATATTGCAGGGCTATTACGACTTGGGAAAGCTCCTCCGCAAGGGATTCGTCGTCAGTCGCACGACGACGTGGGTGTTCCTCGCCGGGCCGGTTCTCTCGGTCGTGGCGCCGGTCGTCGCGATGCTCATGCTGCCCCTCGGAGGGCGGCCCGCCTTGCTCTCGTTCACGGGCGACATGATCCTCTTCGTATACGTCTTCGCGCTCGCGCGATTCTTCGTCGCCACGGCGGCCATGGACACGGGCTCGGCATTCGAAGGAATGGGCGCGGCGCGCGAGGTGACCTTCTCGGCCCTCGCCGAGCCGGCTCTCCTTTTCGGCCTGCTCGCGCTCACGCGATTGTCGGGCTCTCTGTCACTGACGCGCATGCTCGACCTCCGTGCCGCCGGGGGCTGGCAGAAGGCGAGCGCGTCGATCGTCCTCATCCTGGCCAGCTGGTTCATCGTTCTCCTCGCCGAGAACGCGCGCGTGCCGTTCGACGACCCGAACACCCACCTGGAGCTCACGATGATCCACGAGGTGATGGTCCTCGACCATGCGGGACCCGCGTTCGGCTTCATCCTTTACGGCGCCGCCCTCAAGCTCACCGTGTTCTCCACCCTGCTCGTGACGCTCCTCATACCGGTCCGCTCGGGCATCGACGCCCTCGACCTCGCGATCTTCGTGGGCGGCCTCCTCGGGGTCGGCGTGGTCGTCGGGCTCGTGGAGTCGAGCATGGCGCGGCTCCGGCTCGTTCGCGTCCCTCAACTCCTCGTCACCGCGACGCTCCTCGCGGGCTTCGCCGTGGTTCTCCTCGTCAGGTAGGCGATGCGAGAAGCCGCCGCTTCCATCCTGATCCTCGCCGTCACGATGAATTTCCTCGCGCTCGGCTCCTCGAACCTGAAGGCGTGCATCCGTGCCGCGGCCTTGCAGGGCTTCTTCGTGAGCGTCTTTCCGCTTTTCTTCTCGCCAGCGCCGACGCTCCGCCTTCTCGGCCTCGTGCTCGTCGCCGGGGTCGTCAAAGCCATCGTGATTCCGGGCATGCTCTATCGGGCTCTCCGCGAAGTGCACATCCAGCACGAAGTGGAGCCCTACTTGGGTCTCGTTCCTTCCGTGCTCCTCTGCGCCGCCGGGACCGGTGCCACGACGCTCTTTGCGAGCCGGCTCCCGCTCATGCCGGCACACCGGGATCTCCTGGTCGTGCCCGTGGCGCTCGCGACGCTCTTCGCCGGATTCCTCCTCCTGACGACCCGCCGCAAGGCGATCTCCCAGGTCACGGGATATCTCATCCTCGAGAACGGGATCTTCGTCTTCGCACAGCTTCTCCACGAGGCCATGCCGGCCCTCGTGGAGGTGGGCGTCCTTCTCGATCTCCTCGTCGGCATCTTCGTCATGGGAATCGTCATGAACCACATTCAGCGCGAGTTCGGCTCGCTCGACACGGAGCGGCTCTCGGAGCTCAGGGACTGACTGAGATGCTGCTGCTCTCACTCATCGTCTTGCCGCTCATCGCCGCCCTCGTGGCGTTCGCGACGCCCTCGGCCCGGGCGCGTCCCCTGATCGTCGCCGGCGCGGCGATCCTTCATCTGATCGGCGCGCTCGCCGTGCGATCCGGTGACGCGACGCTCGGGGGCTGGTTCACGGTCGACCCGCTGGGAAAGCTGATCCTGGACGTCTTGTCCGTACTCTTCACCCTCTGCGCGCTTTACGGTGTCGAGTACCTGCACATCCGGAAGGAACGGGATAACCGCATCTTCTGCGTCTGCCTCCTCACCTTCCTGTCGATGACGACGGCGATCACCGTCGCGCAGCATCTGGCCGTCGTCTGGGTCGCCGTCGAGGGGGCGACGCTCTCGACGGCCATCCTCATCTACTTCAACCAGAACGCCCGCTCGCTCGAGGCCGCGTGGAAGTACCTCATGATCGGATCGGTCGGGATCGCGCTCGCGCTCCTGGGCTCGCTCTTCGTCGCGTACGCCGCGCTCCACGGCGCGTCCGGGGACGAGAGCCTCCTTTTCGCGGCCCTGCTCGAGCACGCAGGCGGCCTGTCCCGGCCCTGGCTCCGGGCCGGCTTCGTCCTCCTCGTCGTCGGCTACGGAACGAAGATGGGGCTCGCGCCGATGCACACATGGAAGCCCGACACTTACGGCGAGGCGCCGGGGATCATCGGAGCGCTCCTCGCCGGCGGGATGACGAGCTGCGCGTTCCTCGCGCTCCTCAGGGTCTACCAGGTGATGCAGGCGGCCGGAGAAGGGCCGTTCGCACGCGAGCTTTTCCTCGGTTTCGGGCTGCTCTCCATGGCCGTCGCGGCGGCCTTCATGGCCGGACAACGCGACTTCAAGCGGATGCTCGCGTACTCCAGCGTCGAGCACATGGGGATCCTGGTCCTCGGCATCGGTGTCGGCGGCATCGCGGTGCCCGGCGCTCTTCTGCACATCATCAACAACGCCTTGACGAAGGTCGTCCTCTTCCTGTCCGCCGGCAACATCCATCGCGCGTACGGCAGCAAGACGATCGACATGGTGAGCGGGGCGCTCCGCCGCGTTCCCCTGTCCGGCGCGCTCTTTCTCGCGGGCTTCCTCGCGATCACGGGCTCGCCGCCGTTTGGGCCGTTCATCAGCGAGTTCACGATTCTCACGGGCGCCATGACGGGACGGCACTTCATCGTGGCGGGCCTTTTTCTCGCCTTCCTCGCGATCATCTTCATCGGAATGGGCTCGACCGTCCTCGCGGTCGTCCATGGACCGATCTCCCCCGCGGGACGGACGACCGACTTCCGCGACACCTTCTGGAGAACCGCGCCGCTGCTGGCAGCTCTCGCGATGGTCGTGATCATGGGCGTCTGGATTCCCAAGGCGGTCTACGACCTCGTCCTCGCGGCCGCAGCGACCCTGGAGGGCGCCTCGTGACGGGCACGGCCGGCCGCACGCGGAACGGGCGCGCTCTCGCGCTCCGGGATGTTCCATGGCTTCCACCGGCGGCGTTCCGCGAGTGGATCGTCCGAGGCGTTTGCGACGGGGGGCGGCGCGTCGCGGCCTACTTCGGGGCGACCCGTGAGGCGGCGGGCGACGAGGCCGTCGAGGGTGTGCCGCTCTATGCCGTGCTCGCGGACGACACGAATGGGCGTCTCTTCGTCGCACGCTCGACCTCCGACGGAGCGACGTTCGAGTCGGTCGTGCCCGAGGTGGCGCAGGCGCACCTCTTCGAGCGCGAGATCGCCGAGCAGTACGGCATCCGGTTCGAGGGGCATCCCTGGCTGAAGCCGGTGCGGTTCCACCGCTCGTATCGTCCGGGCCACGACGCCTGGGGCCGATCGTGGGACGCCGCGATCCCGCCGGGAGTGGTGGACTTCTTCCGGGTCGAAGGGGACGAGGTTCACGAGGTGGCCGTTGGCCCCGTCCACGCCGGCGTCATCGAGCCCGGGCACTTCCGGTTCCAGTGTCACGGCGAGCACGTCTTCCACCTCGAGATCGCCCTCGGCTACCAGCATCGCGGCGTGGAGCGAGCGCTCATGGGTGGGCCGACGAAGCGGACGATGCCGTACATGGAAACCGTCGCGGGCGACACGACGATCGGCCACGCACTGGCGTACGGCCATGCGGTGGAGGCCTTGGCCGGCGCGCCGGTCTCCGCACGGGCCCACGCGATCCGTGGGATCGCGCTCGAGCTCGAGCGGCTCGCGAACCACGTCGGCGACCTCGGAGCGCTGGCGGGTGACGTCGCCTATCTGCCCACCGCGTCGTTCTGCGGACGGCTGCGCGGAGATTTCCTGAACATGACGGCCGAGCTTTGCGGCTCGCGCTTCGGGCGCGGGCTCGTCCGTCCCGGCGGCGTCGGATTCGACCTGGAGCCGGCGCACGTCGAGCGCCTGGAATCGCGCCTCGCCGTCGCGCGAACCGAGGTAACGGAGGCGGTGGAGCTTCTCTGGGACACGCCGAGCGTGAGGGAGCGCTTCGAGAGGACCGGCACGATCAGCCCCGACGACGCGGCGGCCATCGGGCTCGTCGGTCCCGCGGCGCGCGCCTGCGGGATTCCGCGGGACGTGCGTCACGACTTTCCGGCGGGCATCTACCGCTTCGTCCACGTCCCCGTGATGACGGCGCACGCCGGCGATGTCAATTCTCGTGCCTACGTGAGGTGGCTCGAGATCCAGCAGTCGATCCAGTTCATCCTCAAGCAGCTGGGCGGGCTGCCGACGAAAGGCCGGGACGCGACGGTCGGGGCGATGAAGCCGGACGCGCTCGTCGTGTCACTCACGGAAGGCTGGCGCGGGGAGATCTGCCATGTCGCGATGACGGACGCGGCCGGGCGCTTCTCCCGCTACAAGATCACCGACCCGTCCTTCCACAACTGGCTCGGCCTCGCCCTCGCGCTCCGCAGCGGCCAGATCTCGGACTTTCCGCTTTGCAACAAGAGTTTCAACCTCTCCTACTGCGGCCACGACTTGTGAGGGGGATCCCATGTTGAAAGCGCTCCTTGCGCGCGCGCACCAGGGGCACCGCACGATGCCGTACCCGGCGGGCGAGCCGCCCCCGATGCCCGATCGGTTCCGTGGCGCGCCCGCGCTCGACCCGGCGAAGTGTCCGGACGGCTGCCGGTCCTGCGCCGACGTCTGTCCGACGGACGCGATCAGCGGGGACGGGCCGCTCGCGCTCGATCTCGGCCGATGCCTGTTCTGCACCGAATGCGTCACCGCATGTCCGGAGGGGGCGATCGCGTTCACGCACGACTACCGGCTCGCGACCCGCCGGCGCGAGGACCTCGTCGTGCGCGGGCAGGCGTTGCCGCTCGCGGACGCTCTCGAAGCGACGCTCCGCCGGCTGTTTGGGCGCTCCCTGAAGCTGCGCGTCGTGAGCGCGGGCGACTGCAACGCCTGCAGCGCGGACGTCAACGTCCTCGGGACGATCGGCTGGGACCTCGGGCGGTTCGGGATCCAGTACGTCGCCTCACCGCGCCACGCGGACGGCCTTCTGATCACGGGCCCGGTGACCGAAAACATGCGGCTCGCGCTGCAGAAGACCTACGACGCGGTGCCGCCCCCGAAAATCGTCATCGCGGTTGGTGCCTGCGCGATCAGCGGGGGACCGTACGCCGGGCATCCCGAGCAGCACGACGGCGCCGCGTCCGTCCTTCCGGTCGATCTCTTCATTCCCGGCTGCCCGCCGCACCCCCTCACGATTCTCGACGGTTTGCTGCGCCTCTTGGGCCGGCTCGAGGAGGCGCGGAGGGTGCCATGAGACCGCTGCCACAGATGAGATATCGTCAGGTCCAACGGCACCATGAATCCGCGTTCACGGGCCTTCCCGTTCGTCCTGCTCATCCTCGCTTCGGCGTGCGGCCGCGATCTGAGCCATGGGATGACCCTCTCATCGTCCGCGTTCACCGCGGGCGCGTCGATTCCGAAGCGCCAGGCCTGTGACGGAGGTGGGCTCACCCCGCCGCTCTCATGGTCCGGCGCCCCTTCCGGGACCCGCTCGTTCGCGGTCGTCGTCGACGACCCGGATGCGCGCGGCTTCACCCACTGGCTTCTCTTCAACGTCCCGGCGTCCACGACGTCCCTGACCGAAGGCATCAAGCGGGCCACTCTTCCCGCCGGCGCCGCCGAGGGCTCCAATGACTTCGGCACGATGGGCTACGGCGGTCCCTGTCCCCCTCTTGGAACGCATCGCTACTCCCATCGCGTTTACGCGCTGGACGTTCCGTCCCTCACACTTTCGCCGCCCACCAAGGAGCGTTTCGAAGCCGCCGTCAAGACGCACGTGCTCGCGGTGGCCGAGCTCATCGGCACGTATCAGCGCTAACGGCGATCCTGTGAGAGGAGATGCCAGAGACGGCGTATTTCTGAAAGGCCGCGTCGTCGCCTCGGTCGGCGACATCACGAGACAAGACGTCGACGCCATCGTCAACGCCGCCAACGGCTCACTCCTCGGCGGCGGAGGCGTGGATGGCGCGATCCACGCCGCAGGCGGGCCGGCGATTCTCGCGGCCTGCCGCGAGCTGCGCCGTACCGCTTTCCCGGGCGGCCTGCCTTCGGGAGAGGCCGTCATGACGACGGGCGGGCTTCTGCCCGCGAAGTACGTGATTCACACGGTTGGCCCTGTGTACGGCACCCACCAGGGACGCGAAGCACCACTGCTCGCTTCGTGCTATCAGCGCTCCATCGCGCTGGCCCACGAGCATCGCCTCGGCACCATCGCCTTTCCCGCAATTTCCACGGGCGCGTTCGGCTATCCCCACGAGGAGGCGGCTCGGGTTGCTTCGAAAGCGATCTCTCTCGCGCTCCGCGACGCTCCCGGGATCCAGGAGGTCCGTCTCGTTTTCTATTCGCCGCGCGATCTCGCCGTTTTTCTCGAGCACCAGGTGCTCGGCGCGGGCTAGCAGACCTGAGCGTTCTTGGTCGGACGAGGCCTATCCTCTCCGGGTGCGCGCCCTCAGGCTCCACGCTCCGGCTCCGGTCGAGACGCGGCCCCTCGTCCTCGAAAACGTCCCTGATCCGACTCCGGGCCCCGGCCAGGTCCTCGTGAAGGTCTCGACCTGCGGAATCTGCCGGACGGATCTCCACGTCGTCGAGGGCGAGCTGCCGGTCGTGAGGCCGCTCGTGATTCCCGGCCATCAGGTCGCGGGGACGGTCGTCGGCGCGGGGACGGGTGCCGAGGCGCTCCTCGGCCGGCGCGTCGGGATCGGGTGGCTCCACCGCACCTGCGGCTCCTGCCGCTTCTGCGTGGGCGGCCGTGAAAACCTGTGCGACGCCCCCGCGTTCACGGGATGGACCGTCGACGGCGGCTTTGCCACGTTGATCCTGGCCGAGGCGGATTTCGTCTACGAGCTTCCCGACGGATTCTCCGACGTCGTCGCGGCGCCGCTTCTCTGCGCCGGCATCATCGGCTACCGCGCTCTCCGCCTGACGGGCCTCGCGGGCCGCCCCTCCGGCTTCCGCGAGGCGCGGCTCGGACTCTACGGTTTCGGCGCGGCGGGCCACATCGCGATCCAGATCGCGCGCGCGCGAGGCGCCGACGTCTACGTGATGACGCGAGACCGGGAGCGCCACCAAGCCCTCGCGGAGGAGCTCGGGGCCGCATGGGTCGGCGGCGCGCGCGACATCCCTCCGGCGAAGCTCGACGCGGCGATCATCTTCGCCCCCGCCGGCGAGCTGATTCCCGCCGGTCTCGCCGCGCTCGACAAGGGGGGAACGCTCGTCCTCGGCGGAATTCACATGAGCGACTCCCCGCCGATCCCGTACAAGCTCCTCTACCTCGAGCGCATCGTCCGCAGCGTCGCGAACAACACCCGCGACGACGGGCGCGCGTTCCTGGCCGAGGCCGCGCGCATCCCGGTCACGACGCATATCCGGACGTTCAGCCTCGAGGAGGCGAACGACGCGTTGATCGCGCTGAAGACGGACGCAATTCGCGGCGCCGGCGTGCTGGTCGTGGCGTGAAAAGACCGGAGGCGAAAATGCGCGAGGCTGAGCCCCCGCGTCAGCCGGCAGAGGAGACATCATGGAGAAAGTGAACGGCATCGGCGGCGTGTTCTTTCTGGCCAAGAATCCCGATGGGCTGAGCCGCTGGTACCGCGAGTATCTCGGAGTCGAGTCCGCGCCCCCGACCTACGACGCGGCGCCCTGGCGGCAGGACGCGGGGCCAACCGTGTTCGCGCCGTTTCCGGAGTCGACGACGTACTTCGGCGAGGCGCGGCGGACGTGGATGGTCAACTTCCGTGTGCGCGACCTCGACGCCATGACCGCCCAGCTCCGCGAGGCGGGCATCACCGTCGACGTCGATCCCGAGCCGTATCCGAACGGCCGCTTCGCGCGGCTGCACGACCCCGAAGGAAACCCGATCGAGCTGTGGCAGCCGATGGGACGGGACGACAGGTAGCGAATATGGAGCCGAAGCCCAGACTTGAACT
>PLZI01000142.1 GCA_003152095.1 Acidobacteriota bacterium
GAGTCGCTGCGCCGCTCGGTTGAGACCGCCCTCGACGGCGCGCTGCCGCGCGACGTCGCAGAGGACGCGCTCACGGCGCTCCGCGCGGCTGACATACGCGGTCGGCCCGAGGGACTCGTCTCCGAGCTCGCGAGGCGGGGCGGCGTCGGGCGCGCCGTGTCGCGGGATCTGCTCGGCCTCGCACTTCCGGCCGCGCCCGTCCCGCGCGGGGTCGGGGCGCGTCCCGCGGTGGCCGTGGGACGCGCTTCTCTCTGGCTCGCGCGGGGTGCCGCGCGCCGCGACGAGCCGCCTGCGTTCGAGGAGTGCGCGGCGGGTTCCGCGTTGGAGGAGGGAGGCGCCCTTCGGCGGCTCGCGGGCGCCCTCTCGGACGACCCGCGGGCCGCCTGCCTTCGGGCGCTCGCGGACGGAGCACGTCCTTCGCGCTCCGGCGAAGGACCCGCGCTCGCCCTCGTGGCGATTTCGCTCGAGAGGTGGGATGGGCGGTCGCGCCGCGCGTTCGAGGAAGATCTCCCGGGCTTCGGGTTCCAGCTTTTCGCCACGAGGGCCACCGGCCTCAGGCCATGGGAAGACGCCCCGCTTCTCGCCTTTCGCTTGAAACCGGGTGAAGCCGCGTCGCTCCTTTGGCTGCCGTTCGCATCCGTACACGACGCCCTGGCGACCTGGCGCGAGGCGGAGGACACGGCGACGGCAGCCGATGCGGGACGCTTTCTCGAAGTCGCGCAAGATCTCGCCGCGCGGTTCGACCCGGCGGAGGGGCGCGTCGGGTCCATGCGGTCGCGGCCTAAGGCCTCACGACGGCGGGGTCCCGTGCTCGAGGCGGCCGCGCTTCTCGCCGCCGGCTTTGGGGCCGCCGAAGCCGCTGCGGCCGCGGGCGTGCCGGTGGAGACGTCGGAGGAAGCGCTCACGAGCGCCGCCGAGGAGGGAGTCCTCGTGCCCGCGCCCGCCGGCGGGTATTCGTATCGAGACGATGACGAACGCCAGAGGATCTCCTCGCGCGTGCCGGCGCGGGCGCGGCGCGATGCCGTAGCCCGCCTCGAGGCTTCAGGCGCCTCGGGGCCGCGTTTCGCGATCGCGGCGCTCGCCCGCGCGGACGCCGGCGACCTCGCGGCGGCCCGGGTGGCGCTCGATGCGGCGGCTGCGAACGGCGATCTCTTCCTGGCGGCCGAGCTGTTCGCGCGTGCGCCGCGGACAGACCCTGATTTCGGGCGGCCGCTTCTCGCCGTACGCATCCTCGAGGGCTCGGGACGACCCGAAGCCGCGCGCGCTGCGGCAAGCCGGATTCCGGACGGCGCTTCGCGCGGCGTGTCCCTCGACGAATGCCTCGCGACGGCCCGCGCGCTCGTGCGCCTCCGCGAAGGGGAGCGCGCGCTCGCGCTTTGCCCTGGGGGGGCTCCCGACGAGGACGTCGCGCGCGCGTGGGTTCTCGTGGAGTCCCGTCGCGACACGGAAGCCCGGCGGGTGCTCGCGCGCGCGGTGACGCGCGTCGCCGAGGCGCCCGTCGCGCTCCGTCTGCGCGCGAAGCTTCTCGAGGCGGAGCTTCAAGAGCGGGTGCACGACTACGACGCCGCGGCCGCCGCGCTCGCCCAGGCGGAAGCCCTGCTGCCCCGCGTCGAGGAGGAAGGCCTCGCGCGCGAGCTCGCGCGCACGGCCGGATACCTTGCAAACGATCTCGGCCGCACCGACGAGGCGATCGCGCTCTTCCGGCGCGCGGAGACGCTCTCGCGAGGCGGCTTGGAGCGGGCGGACGCGGCGTACGACGTCGCGCACGCGGCTCTCGACGGCGGGCGCCTCGACGTCGCGGCGCGCGAGCTCGAGGCCGCGCTCGGCCTCTACGCCGCGGGCGGGCACGAGGAGCGGTATCTCTCGGCGCTCGGCAACCGCATCGACCTTCTCCTCCGGGCCGGCGACTTCTCCGCCGCACGCGATGTGCTCGGGCGGGTTCTCACCCACGAGCGCGCGAACGGGCGCGATCACCAGATTCTCTTCGCGATCCCGAGCCTCCAGGAGCTCGCGCTTCTCGACGGGGACGACAGCGCGGCCGCGGCCGGGTTCTGCGAGGCCCAGGCGCGCGGGGCGGCGAGCCCGACGCACGCGGCCTGGCGGGAGATTCTGCTGTTCGAAGCGGAGCGCCTCCTCGCGTCGGGGGACCCTGCGGCGGCGCTCGCGATTCTCGGGCAGGCGCGGGACCTCCCGGACAACCGCTCGCGGACGGAGGGCCGGCGCCTGCGCCTCCTCGCGTCCGCCTCGCGCGACGCGGGACGGCCTCTTCGCGAACGGCTCGAAGGGACGCGCGACGAGCTCGTCCTTCTCGACGCCGAGGCGGCGCTCGCATCGGGCCGGGCGGCTCCGGATGCCGCGAGCGCCGCGCTCGAGCGCCTCGCCGCGTCGGGCGCAGGCGCCGGAGCCGCTGTCCGGCGCGTCCTCGAGTGGTCCGGCCGCTTTCCGTCCGTCTTTGCGACGTCGTCGGCCGGGCCCCTCGTGCGGCTCGCCCGACGCATCGCCGCGCGGGCCGGCCTCACGCGCGCGGAGGAGCGCCTGGCACGGCTGCTCGAGCACGGCGCACCGGCCGAATCACGCGCCCTGCCCGGGCCGGCGACGTCCGCCATCGTCGCGGAGGATCCCGCAACGCGCGACGTCTTCGAAAAGGCTGCCCGGGTCGCCCGGTCGACGATCTCGGTGCTTCTCCTCGGCGAGAGCGGAACCGGCAAGGAGATCGTGGCGCACGAGCTGCATCGGCTCTCGGGCCGGCGTGGTCCCTTCGTCGCGGTGAACGTCGCGGCGCTGCCGGGCTCGCTCGCGGAAGCGGAGCTGTTTGGCCACGTTCGGGGCGCCTTTACGGGAGCCGACCGGGATCGCAAGGGGCTCGTCGAGGAGTCCTCGGGCGGTACGCTGCTCCTCGACGAGATCGGCGACCTGCCGCTCGCGCTCCAGGGCAAGCTCCTGCGCGTGCTTCAGGAGAATGAGGTGCGCCGCCTCGGCGAGACCGCCGCGAGGCGCGTGGACCTGCGCGTGCTGGCGGCGACGCACCGCCCGCTCAAGGAGATGGCCGAAGGGGGTACCTTCCGGGCCGACCTCTATTTCCGCCTCGCCGGCCTCGAGCTGGAGCTGCCGCCGCTCCGCGAGCGCCCCGCCGACCTCGTCCGTCTCGTGGACGTGGCCCTTCGCTCTCGCGCGACGCTGACGCGCGAGGCCTCGTCCGCTCTCAGGGCATGGCCCTGGCCCGGCAACGTGCGTGAGCTCCTCGCCGCGCTCGAGGCGGCGGTCGCGCTCGCGGCGCCCGGGCGCGTCGTCGGCCTCGAGCACCTTCCGCGTGCCCTGCGCGAGAAGAGCACGGCGCCGGCCGGCGCGCGGTCCTATCAGGACGCGTTGAAAGCGGCGCGTCTCGCGGCCATCGACGGGGCGCTCCAGGCGGCCGGGGGAAACCGGACCCGCGCGGCCCGCGCGCTCGGAATCTCGCGCCAGTCGCTGCTCTACGAGATGAAGAAGCTCGGGATCGGAGCGCCGCGGGCCGAACGCTAGACTCCGCGCGTGTCCCTCCGCCGGCGTCTCGGTCTCGCGCTCCTCGCGCTGCTGCCGTTCCTGAACGGGCTGCCTTACGACTTCACGTACGACGACAAGCTGATCATCCGTGACAACGACCGCCTCGAATCCCCCGCGAAGGTGGACGAGATCTTCACGACGCAGTACTTCGGCGGAGCGCTTGCCTCCGCGCAAAACTATCGACCGGTTCTTCTTCTGACGTACGCGGTGCAGGAGTGGATCCACGGAAACAGGGCTTGGCTGTTCCGGGCCGTGAACCTCGCGCTCCATGCGGCGGTGACCGTGTCGCTCGCGTCGTGGCTTTTCGGGCTCGGCTTCGCGGCGGGTCCGGCTTCGGCGGCGGCCTCGCTTTTTGCGGTCGCCACGATCCACGTCGAGGCGGTGACGTCCCTCGTGGGGCGCGCCGAGCTCCTCGCCGCCCTGCTCGTCTTCGCCGTGGCGCGCCTCTGGCTGAGGGCGACTCGGGAGGGCCGCCTCGCGCCAGGTCCTTACGCGGCGGCGCTCGCCGTCTTTCTCCTCGCGGTCTTCGTCAAGGAGAACGCCGTGGTCGCTCCGGGCGTCATCCTCCTCGGCGAGCTGTTCCGAGGCGGACGCGGGCGACACCCGAGGGAAGCGTGGCTTGGCCTGCGGGCGTCGGCGCGCTGGGGTTTCGCGGGCTTCGCGCTTCCGCTCACGGTGCTCTTCGGCGTGCGATTCGTCGTCATCAAGGGGTTTCTCATCTCGAAGGAAGCCGGGATCTTCGAGCTCGAGAATCCGCTCGTGACGCTGTCGTTTCCGCTGCGGGCCGCGAACGCGCTGACCCTCGCGCTTCTCTACGCGGGGAAGACGTTTCTCCCGGTGCACCTGTCCGCCGACCACTCCGCGTATGCGCTGCCGCTCGCCCGATCGCTGCGCGAGCCCGAAGCGTGGGTGGGTCTCGCCGGCACCGCCTTCGCCGCGGTCTTCGCCCTCGCGCTGTGGAAGAGACGGCCTCTCGCGGCGTTCGGGCTGTGCTTCTTTGCGGGCACGCTCTTTCCCGTCTCGAACGTCCCGTTCGTGATCGGGACGATCTTCGCGGAGCGGCTCGCATACCTGCCGTCCGCCGGGCTGTTCTGTCTCGCGGTGGCGCTCCTCGTCCCTCCCGCGCGCGCGGTTCCGCGTCCCGCCCGGCCGTGGCGCGAGTGGCTTTTTCTCGGTGCCGTTGTCGCGTACGCGGGTGCGACGGTCGCGCGAAACCGGGCCTGGAAGGACGATGCAACGCTCTACGCCGACATGGTCGCGAAGACCCCGCGCTCGGCGAAGGCCCACTACGACGTGGCATGGGACGCGCAGCGCGAAGGGTGTCGTGCGGAAGCCGTGACGAATCTGCGCGAGGCCGTCGCGATCTACCCGGGCTACTACGATGCGTGGGCGCTCCTCGGCAAGCAGCTCTGGGACGAGAAGAAGTGGGACGAGGCGATCGCGTGCTACCAAAAGTCCGTGGAGATCTTCCCGGACTACGAGAACGGACATTGGGGCCTCGCGAAGACCCTGGAGGAATCCGGGCGCACGGAGGAGGCCGGGAAGGCTTTCGCGCTCGCCGCGGACCGGTTCCCCGATTCATATCCCGTCGCGTATCACCGCGCGGGGTTTCTCGAGGAGCACGGGAGGCTGGAGGACGCCGAGGAGGCGTGGGGTGACGCCGTCGAGAATGGCGACGGGGCCGTCGCCGCGCGCCTCGCGCATGCCCGTGTTCTCCGAAAGCTCGGGCGGGAGGCGGAGGCGTGGGACGAAGCGCGCTTCGCGCTGGTGGAGGATTCCGCGAACGGCGAAGCGCGGCGATTCCTCGCGGAGGGCTACGAGCGCGCGGGGCGGACGCTCGCGGCTGGCGCGGAGTGGACGCGCGCCGTGCGCGCGAACCCCGAGGACGAGGTCCTCGCGTCCGAGCTCCTGGAATATGCGGTGCGCCATCCCGAGACGCGCTTCCGCGCGCGGCTCCTCGTGACCGGTATGCACCGGGCCATTCCGAGGCCCGGCGAGCGCCTCGCGAAGGCGCTCGCGGCATTCACAGCGGCGGCGGGCTGAGCTCGGCGCGCGTGGCTTCTTCCCGTTCGGCCTCCGTCACGCGGGCCGCGGCGAGCTTCGCGCGGTGGCGCCGGATGAGGTTCACGAGGACCACGTAGGTGAGCGCTCCAAAGATCACGGAAAGGAAGAGCATGCCGACCGCCATCTGGAAGCCGACGGCCTTCATCGTGGGCCCCGCGGCGGTCCAGAACGAGCGCCGGAACAGCTCGCGCCACGGCAGATGCACGATGGCCTCGTGCCGCGCCCGCATCAGGAGCCGCCCGATCGGGATCGCGACCGCGGCCACCGCCGGGACCGTCAGCGGATTCACGACGAGGGTACCGAGGAGGACATCGACCTTGTTGAGCCTCAGGATGAAGGCGAGGAGGAGCGCGATGATCCAGTGAAGTCCGAAAAGCGGTGTGAAGGAGATCGCGACGCCGATCGCAAACGACGCCGCGACGACCTCGGCGGGCGAGTCGCTCCCGAGCATGTGGAGAAACCTGTGCTTGAAGCCTTCAGGGTTCAAAGTGGTCGAAGCCCGCGTCAAGAAGCGGCACCCGCCGTCCGTCGCGTACGAGGCGGACGCCGGCACCGTCGTCGATCATGCCGATGCGCCGGAGGGCGAACCGGCCGGCGAGAGCCTCGAGCGCGGCGACCTTGCGCCGCGGCACCGTGAACAGCAGCCCGAAATCCTCGCCTCCGTAGAGAGCCGTGGCGAGCGGGTCGAGGCCGAGGACGCCGGCGAGATTGGAAAGCGCGGAGTCGGCGGGCAGAAGAGAGGCTTCGACGGTCGCGCCCACGTCCGACGCGCGGCAGATCCGGTAGAGGTCGCGCGCGAGGCCGTCGGAGACGTCGATGGCCGCCGAGGCGAGCGCCCCGGCCGCGAGTGCGGCCCCGAGCTCGAGCTGAGGACGCGGGTCGATCTGGTGGCGGATGAGCCGCGCCTTCTCCTGAGCTCGCGGCGCCGGGACGCGGCGTCCCTTCGGGTCGAGAACGTCCTTCTCCGCGGAAAGACGGTAGCCGGCCTCGAGCAGGCGAAGCCCGGCCGCCGCCGCGCCGAGCGTTCCGGAGACGTAGAGCGCGTCTCCCGGCTCGGCACCGGAGCGCAGGAGCGGCTTCTCCGGCGCCTGTCCGAGGGCGGTCACGGCGACGAAGATCTTCTCGGACGCGGACAGATCACCGCCCACGACGGCCACGCCGTGCTCGGCGGCGGACTCGCGCACGCCCGAGGCGAGAGCGTCGAGCCACTCGGAGCGCGTCTTTTTCGGAAGCCCCAGAGCGAGGACCGCCCAGAGCGGCGTCGCCCCCATCGCGGCGAGGTCGGAGAGGTTCACGTTGAGAGCCTTGCGCCCGAGCCGGCGCGGGTCGGCGTCCCGGCGGAAGTCGTGGTCCTCGAGGAGCACGTCCGTCGTCACGGCGAGGCGTCCGGGCCCCGCGAGGATCGCGGCGTCGTCGCCGATGCCGATCTTCACGTCGCGCCGGCGCGTCGCGAAGGCGGACGCGAGACGTTGGACGATCGCGTCCTCGGGCGGCAATCCTCCTTTCATGCCGGTTTCTTCACCTTCCCGGCGGATTTCGCGATCTTCAACGCGGGGGCGGGTCCGAGCGCCGCCTTGAGGACGTCGTCCACGCGCGATGCGAAGACAAATGTGAGGTCCCGGCTCAGCTCCTTCGGGATCTCCGTCAAATCGCGCGCGTTCGCCCTCGGCATCACGACCGTGCGGATCCCCGCGCGCCGCGCCGCGAGCACCTTCTCCTTCAGGCCGCCGATCGGGAGGACGTCTCCGCGCAGCGTGATCTCGCCGGTCATCGCGACGTCGCGGCGCACCGGCCGCTGCCCGAAAGCCGAGATCATGGCCGTGGCCATCGTGACGCCCGCCGATGGCCCGTCCTTCGGGATCGCGCCTTCCGGCACGTGCACGTGGATGTCGTGCGTCTCGAAATAGTCGGTGGGAAGGCCGAGGGCGTCCGCCCGTGAGCGCGCGAAGGTAAGCGCGGCGTGCGCCGATTCCTTCATGACGTCCCCGAGCTGACCCGTGAGCTGGAGGCGACCCTTACCCCGCACGGCGCGCGCCTCGACGATGAGGACGTCGCCGCCCACCGCCGTCCACGCGAGGCCGGTCGCGGTGCCGATCCCGTCGGTTCTGAGGGCCTCGTCGCGCTGGAACTTCGGGTTCCCGAGGAAGGCGCGGACCTGCCTCGGCGTTACCGTGACGCGCTTCCTGCGTCCCGAGGCCCAGCGCACGGCCACCTTGCGGCAGCACGAGCCGATCTCGCGCTCGAAGCCGCGCAGGCCCGCCTCGCGCGTGTGCCCCTCCACGATGACCCGGAGCGCCGCCTCGTTGAACGTGACCGCCCCCGGCGGAAGGCCGTTCTCCTTCATCTGCTTCGGCACCGTGTACGCCTTGGCGATCGCGAGCTTTTCTTCCAGCGTGTAGCCCGACAGCCGGATGACCTCCATGCGGTCGAGGAACGCGGGCTGGATCGTGTCGAGGACGTTTGCGGTCGTGATGAAGAGCACGCGGGAAAGATCGTAGTTCACGCCGAGGTAGTGGTCGCGGAACGTCTTGTTCTGCTCGGGGTCGAGGACCTCGAGGAGCGCCGAAGACGGGTCGCCGCGGAAGTCGGCGCCGATCTTGTCGACCTCGTCGAGGATGAAGACGGGATTCGACGTGCCGGCCTGCGAGAGGCCTTGCACGATCCGGCCCGGCATCGCGCCGACGTACGTTCGACGGTGGCCCCGGATCTCGGCCTCGTCGTGCACGCCGCCCAGTGAGAGCCGCAGGAACTTTCGGTCGAGGGCGCGGGCGATCGAGCGCCCAAGCGACGTCTTGCCCACGCCGGGCGGCCCCACGAAGCACAGGATCGGCCCCTTCGAGTCGGGTGCGAGCTTGCGCACGGCGAGGAACTCGACGATCCGCACCTTGATCTTCTCGAGGTCGTAGTGGTCCTCGTCGAGGATCTTCCGCGCTCGCGAGAGGTCGAGGTTGTCCTTGGAGACGTTGCCCCACGGCAGGTTCGCGAGCCAGTCGAGATACGTGCGCAGCATCGCGTTCTCGGCCGAGTCCGGGTTACCGCGCTCGAGCCGCTTGACCTGCTTTTCGATCTCCTGCGCCGCCTCCTCGGGGATCTGCTTTTCCGTGATCTTCGTGCGGTAGGCGGCGATCTCCTCGGAGATGTCCTCCGTCTCGCCCAGCTCCTGCTGAATCGCCTTGAGCTGCTGTCTCAGGAAGTACTCGCGTTGGCTCTTGTCGATCTCTCCCTTGGCCGCGCCGGTGATCTCCTGCTGGACGGTCAGGACGCGCACTTCGCGCCGCAGGATCTCGAGGACCGTGCGCAGCCGTTCGATCGCGGGAATGGTCTCGAGAATCTTCTGGGACTCTTCGATCTTCAGCTCGAGGTTCGAGGCCGCGAGGTCGGCGAGGCGCGCGGGCTCGTCGAGCCCGGCGGCCACGACCATGACCTCCGGCGAAATCGACTTCCCGAGCGTCACCGTCTTCTCGAGCGCTTCCTTCACGCTCCGCGTGAGCGCCTCGATCTCCTCGGAGCGCGGCGTCGCCTCCTCCGGCTCGGCGATGCGCGTCACCTTCGCCCGGAGCGCGGGCGTCTCGGCGAGAAACGAGTCGATCTTCACGCGCGCGAGCCCCTGCACGAGGAGGCGGATGCGCCCGTCCGGCAGCTTGAGCATCCGCATGACGGCGGCCGCGGTCCCGATCGTGTAGAGGTCCTCCGGCCGCGGCTCCTCGACCGACGAGTCCTTCTGGGCGACGAGAAGGAGGATGCGCTGCTCGGCGAGCGCCGCATCGACCGCGGCGATCGACTTTTCGCGCGACACGGAGAGCGGCACGATGACGTAAGGAAAGAGGACGACGTCCTTCAGCGGGAGCGCCGGGAGGATGTCGGGGATGACGACCTTCTCGGCCGGAGGGGCTTCGGCGCTCATGCGCCTGCTTTTCCCTTCACGATGGGGATGGAGCGGCCCTTTCCGCCGGCCTTCTTCGGCACCTCGAGCACGAGGAGGCCGTCGGCGTAGGTCGCGCGCGTGCGCTCCGGGTCGGGGTCCTCCGGAAGCTCGAGCGTGCGCTCGAAGGCGCCAGCCGCGCGCTCGACCCTCAGGAAGAGGCCGTCCGCCCGATCCGTGGCGCGGCGAAACCCCCGAAGCGTCAGCGTGCGGCCCTGGACGTCCACGGCGATCTGGTCGGGATCGGCGCCGGGAATCTCGAAGACGAGCCGCCAGCCGTGCGCGTCCTCGACGACGTCCACCGGCGGCGCGAGCAACGGGCGGTCGGGCGGCAGGGAGGTCTCTCCTCCGAAGAAAAACGCGACGGGTTTTTCGTGTTTCCTCACTTCGTTCTCCCCGGTCCGGGCACGCGCCCGAGCAGCGCCTTGAGCTCGTCCACGAAATCTCCGAGATCCTCGAACCGCCGATACACGGACGCGAAGCGCACGTACGCGACCTGGTCGAGCTCCTTGAGCCTTTCCATGATCTCAGCGCCGAGCTCCACCGTCGTCATCTCGCGGGGCTCTCGCGTCGAGAGCCCCGCCTCGACCTCGTCGCAGATGACCTCGAGCGTCTTCGTCTCGACCGGGCGCTTTTCGCAGGCCTTCATCAGCCCGCGGAGTAGCTTGTTGCGGTCGAACGGCTCGCGCCGGCCGTCCTTCTTCACGACGAGAAGCGGGATCTCCTCGACGGTCTCGTACGACGTGAAGCGGCGCTGGCAGGCATTGCACTCCCGCCGCCGGCGAATCACCGCACCTTCGCGGCTCTCGCGCGAGTCGACGACACGGTCGTCACCCACGCCGCAATAGGGGCAGCGCATGGGACGGAGCCTAGCAGGAACGACCGGTCCGGCTCGCGAGGACTGTGCGTTACGTTCGAGCGCGAGAGGCGGCCCAGACATCCCGGCAAGACAAGAGGCGATCAGGCCCCGCGGCTTCCGCGCAGCTTCTCGAGCGCAATCATCTGCTCGATCGTGCGCAGCGTCAGCTCCGCCTCGCCGAGCTCGCGGAGACCCGACCATTCGCGCCTGAGCTCACGCGAAAGCGGATCGGGCAGCGTGCGGAGCCAGCCCTCGATCCGGAGGTCGACGAACTCGCGCTTCTCCTCGATCATCAGCTCGCGTGCGAGCAGCAGGCGGCCGGCCTCCTCGGCGTCGATGAGCGTCTGGAGCACGCTCCACCGGCTGCCGGGGCGCTCCGCGCACAGGGCGGCGAACGCACCGCTGCTCGTCTCGCGGATCAGCTCCTCCTCGCGCGTGGTAAAGCTCTCGTGCTCCTTCGGCTCGTCCCAGCTGTCGGAATCTTCCGCGACGTACCGCAGATACAGCATGGCGAACAGGCACGTCGGCGCGATGAGCTCCTCGCGCACGGGGGCATTGGCCCAGAGCGCCGCCGCGGCACGCAGGCACCGCTTCGCCGTCGTCTCGGCCAGGCGCTTGCCGAAGACCAGCGCCACCGACTCGCGCACGAAAAAGCTCAGCTCGCTCGCGATGATCTCCCGGTATCCCGGCATGTGCCGCTCCAGGAGGGCCGCGGCGCGCCGGTCGATCGCCGCGAGGTCGCTCACGACGGCCGGGAGGCCGAGCGTCGTGCAGCCGAGGTTGTAGTTGATCGCACGCGGCAGCGTCACGCCCTCGGGCCATGCGTCGCGCAGATCGCGGTTGCCCGGCAGCTCCCGGCCGCCGCCCCACTCCTCGGGATATTCCGGGATCGAGCGGCCGTAGTTGACCGAGCCGGTCGCGCGGATCCGCACGCGAGTCTGCGGGACGAGCCCGCTGAACGGCGCGAGGAGCGGGGCGATCCGGAGCAGCGTCTCGGTGTGCGCCTTGACGCC
>PLZI01000066.1 GCA_003152095.1 Acidobacteriota bacterium
TCGTCTTCTCGAACGTGACGGACGAAATCATGTCGCCGCCGCCCTGATACGGCGGCAGCTTCTCGAGCCACGCCTCCCGACCGTAGAGAGCGCCGATACCCGTCGGTCCGTACATCTTGTGCCCCGACACCGCGTAGAAGTCGCAGCCGAGGTCTGTCACGTCGATCGGGAGATGCGGCGCCGCCTGCGCGCCGTCCACGAGGACGGGGACGCTCCTTGCGTGCGCGAGCGCGATGAACGTTTTCACGGGGTTCACGGTGCCGAGCGCATTCGAGACGTGCGACACGGCCGCGAGTTTCGTCCGGGCCGTCAGGCGCTTCTCGAACTCGTCGACGGGCACTTCACCCTCGTCCGTGATCGGCACGACGACGAGCGTCGCGCCTGTCCTCTCGCAGGCGAGCTGCCACGGCACGATGTTCGAATGGTGCTCCAGGCCCGTGATGAGGATCTCGTCTCCCGCCTTCAGAAAGGCCTGGGAGAAGCTCGACGCGACGAGGTTGATCGCCTCCGTCGTGCCGCGGGTGAAGACGATCTCCTTCGGCGAGGCTGCGCCCAGAAAGCGCGCCACCGTCGCGCGGGCACCCTCATAGGCTTCCGTGGCCTTCTCGGAGAGCCAGTGCGTGCCGCGGTGGATGTTCGCGTTCTCTTCCTCGTAGTAGCGGCGGTCCGAATCGATGACGGCCCGCGGCTTCTGCGTCGTGTTCGCGTTGTCGAGATAGACGAGCGGCTTGCCGTAGACGGTGCGCGAGAGGATCGGGAACTCGGCCCTGAGGCGCTCCACGTCGTACGCGTGAACCCGGGTCTCAGGGGTTTTGGGGTGTTCGGGAGCGGTTTTCGTGAGGGCGTTCATCGGATCTCCGGGGCCGCGAGGTTCGCGGGAAGCCAGGCGCGCAGGTGGTTCTCGAGGAACGCCCGCACGTCGGCGGACGCCACCTTCTCGATCAGCTCGCTGCCGAACGCGTACGTGAGGAGCGCGCGCGCCGCCTCGGGCGAAAGGCCGCGCGAGCGCAGGTAGAAGACGGCGTCGGCGTCGAGGCGTCCGGTCGTGGAGCCGTGCGAGCAGCGCACGTCGTTGTTGTGAATCTCGAGCTGGGGCTTGCTGTCGACGAGTGCGCTGTTCGAGAGGATGAGATTGCGGTTCGTCTGCCGCGCATCCGTCCGGACGGCTCCGGCGCGCACAAGGATCTTGCCGTCGAAGACGCCGCGGCCGGCTCCATCGAGAACGCCCTTGTACAGCTCGACGCTGTCGGCGCGCGGCATCGCGTGGTCGATGAACGTGTGGCAGTCGACGTGCTGTCCGGAATTCGCGCAGAAGAGGCCGTACAGCTCGGTGCCCGCGCCTTCGCCGGAAAGGGTCGTGACGATCTCGTTGCGCACGAGCTTCCCGCCGAAAGAAAAGACGTGGGACGCCGAGCGCGCCCCTGCGGCGTGCGCGACCGAGAGCCGACCGACGTGGAACGTCTCCGGGCCTTCCAGCTGAATCTTGACGTGGTTCAACCGGGCGTTCCGGCCGAGCGTGACGTCGGTTTGGACGTTCGCAAAGGAAGGGCCGTTCGCGCCGAGAAAGATCTCGATCA
This sequence comes from Acidobacteriota bacterium, assembly GCA_003152095.1. Lineage (GTDB taxonomy): Bacteria > Acidobacteriota > Thermoanaerobaculia > UBA5066 > UBA5066 > Fen-183. The sequence continues at coordinate 1,578 of PLZI01000066.1, forward strand.
CGGTCGCGGAGGAGTTCTCCTCGAACGTGAAAAGGTTTCGCGTGTGCACCATCCGGGGCGGCTCGGTGGAGCCGGGGGGAGTGGAAACGTTGAGAATGAAAAGGGGTTCGGCGAGATGCGCACCGGGAGGGACCTGAAGGACGACGCCTTCGTCGAGGAAGGCGTCGCCGAGAGATCCGAAGAACTGCTTCGAAAGGTCCCTTTCGGCGGCTCTCGCAACGAGAGCACGCTCGACGCGCTCCGGCGATGTCGCCAGGACGGCCTTCATGCACTCGAAGAGAATTCCGGAGGTGAGATTCCCCGGAGATCGCCTGAGAAGACGCCCGTTCACGAACACGATCCGGGGCATGGGCGACGACAGCCCCAGCGGCCCGAGGCGCGCTTCCAGCTCGAGCGCCGCGGTCCGTTCGGCAAGGGAGACAGCGTCGGGGGAAAGTGCAAACGCGGCCCGGGCGAGGGGCGCCAGGTTCGTGAAGCGCCAGTCCTCGTCGTGCGTCGAGGGGAAACCGAGTTTCTCGAACGCCGACACGCCGGCCGTCCGCAATCTTTGCAGCCACGGAGGGCTCGGCCTCCGCGTCGCGAGCTCCATCGCGCTCTCGGCGAGCGCGGCGACCCCTTCGTAAATGGCTGTGGCCCGCGCCACGGACGTCATGACGCGATTGCCCCCGCGGCGGCTGACACCGTTGCCGGCGGTTCCTTCTCGATCCAGGAGTAGCCCTTCGCTTCCAACTCCTTGGCGAGATTCTTGTCGCCGGATTTCACGATTCTCCCGTCGGAGAGGACGTGCACGAAGTCCGGGATGATGTAGTCGAGCAGACGCTGGTAATGCGTGATGACGAGCATTCCGCGTGCGCCGTCGCGGAGAGCGTTCACCCCCGAGGCCGCCACGCGCAGCGCGTCGATGTCGAGGCCGGAGTCGGTCTCATCGAGGATCGCGAGCTTCGGGTCGAGGACCGCCATCTGCAGGACCTCGTTGCGCTTCTTCTCGCCGCCGGAGAAGCCCTCGTTGACGGACCGGTTGAGAAGAGCTTCCTCCATCTCGACGAGCTTCGCTTTCTCGTCGAGGAGCGCGAGGAAATCGATCGCGTCGAGCTCCAGCTGCCCGCGGTGCTTGCGCACGGTATTGACCGCCGTGCGCAGGAAGTACGTGTTCGAGACGCCGGGGATCTCCACCGGATACTGGAATGCGAGGAAGACGCCTTCGCGCGCGCGGATTTCGGCCGGCATCGCGAGGAGGTCTTTCCCCTGGAACAGGGCCCGGCCCTGCGTGACGACGTAGCCGGGCCGTCCCGACAGGACGTGCGCGAGCGTGCTCTTTCCCGAACCGTTCGGACCCATGAGCGCGTGTACCTCGCCCGGGCAAATCGTGAGATCGATGCCCTTGAGGATTTCCGTGCCGTCTTCCTCGATCGAGGCATGAAGATTCGAGATTTCGAGAAGATTCATCCCACTGACCCCTCGAGCGAAACGCCCAGCAGTTTCTGCGCTTCCACCGCGAACTCCATCGGGAGCTCCTTCAGGACGCGCTTGGCGAAGCCGTTGACGATGAGCGAGACGGCATCCTCCGGCGAGAGGCCGCGCTGGCGGCAGTAGAAGAGCTGGTCCTCGCCGATCTTCGACGTGGACGCCTCGTGCTCGAGCGTGGCCGAGCTGTTCTTGACCTCGATGTAGGGGAACGTGTGCGCGCCACACTGGTCGCCGATGAGAAGTGAATCGCACTGCGAGTAGTTCCGCGCGCCCTCGGCGCCCTTCATGATCGTGACGGCGCCGCGGTACGTGTTCTGCCCGTGTCCCGCGGAGATACCCTTCGACACGATCGTGGACTTCGTATTCTTCCCGATGTGGATCATCTTCGTGCCGGTGTCGGCCTGCTGCATGTTGTTNNTCGAGTACTTGATCCGCGCGTCGTCCAGCGCGACGAGCTCGACGACCGCTGCGTGGAGCTGGTTCGTGTCGCGCTTCGGCGCCGTGCAACCTTCGAGGTACGACACGACCGCGCGTTCCTCGGCGACGATGAGCGTCCTCTCGAACTGGCCCGTGTCGGCCTGGTTGATGCGGAAGTACGTGGACAGCTCCATCGGACAGCGCACGCCCTTCGGAATGAAGCAGAACGAGCCGTCCGAGAAGACCGCCGAGTTCAGCGCCGCGAAGAAGTTGTCGCTCGAGGGCACGACGCTGCCGAGGTACTTCTTCACGAGGTCCGGGTGCTCGCGCACGGCCTCGGAGAAGGAGCAGAAGATGATGCCGAGCGACGCGAGCTTGTCCTTGAACGTCGTCGCGACGGACACGCTGTCGATGACGGCATCTACGGCGACCCCGGCGAGGATCTCCCGCTCTTTCAGCGGCACGCCGAGCTTCTCGTACATCGCGATGAGCTCCGGGTCGACTTCCGCGAGGCTCTTCGGAGCGCCGTCCTTCGCGGATCTCGGCGCGGCGTAGTAGACGATCTTCTGATAGTCGATGGGCGGGTACGTCACGCGCGCCCACGTCGGCTCGGTCATGGTGAGCCAGTGGCGGTACGCCTTCAGGCGCCACTCGAGCAGCCATTCCGGCTCGCCCTTCTTTTTCGAGATGAGGCGCACGACGTCTTCGGAGAGGCCCGCCGGGATGCTCTCGGTGTCGATGTCCGTGACGAAGCCGTGCTGATAATCCTGCTGCGTCAGGGTGTCGAGGACCGCGTCGCTCACAGCGCACTCCTTCCTTCCCGCGCCCGCACGGGCAGAGTGGAAGAAGACTCGAAGGCCGAGGGCTGGGACGGCCGCCGCACGAGGGGACGGGTCATGTCCGCGAGGGTGAGGCCCTCGAGGGCGCCGCGAATCGTCTCGTTGATGATCTGCCAGTTCGGGCGAACCGAGCAGAAGCTCTCGTGCTCGCAGCGGCTGTGGCTCTCGCCCGTGTTGCACTCGGTGATGGCGACGGGCCCCTCGAGCGTCGCGATGATCGCGGAGACGGAGATCTCGCGGGGCGGCCTGGCGAGGATGTAGCCGCCTTTCGTGCCGCGCTGAGAGGCGAGGAGCCCGCCGCGGGAGAGCTGTTTCAGGAGCTTGCCCACGGTGGGGAGCGGGAGCCGCGTCTCCAGCGCCAGCTCGCGCGCCGTGTGCGCGACGCGGTCGTCGTGCGCTGCGAAGTGCGTCAGGAGCACGATCCCGTAGTCGGTCAGTTTCGTCATCCGGAACATCGTTCATCTCCACGGCTCGGGATACCGAACCAGAACGGTACGATATGAAATAGGACCGGATCAGTCAAGGGCGATAAGGGATCTTCTTAGAATGAGTTAATGAGACTCTGTCTCTAGTTTGAGCGGCTTACGCCTGGTGGCGACAGGATGGCGAGGGCTCAGAGCCCGTTCACCGCGAACGCGCCGTAGCCGACGACGCGTTCCGGGTCTCCGGCGGTGTCGCCTGAAGTTCGCAGGTCGAGGAGCTCGAGGGGGAGGTTCTGTCTTCGGGCGAGCTCCACGAGTCCGCGGAGCGGATAGAAACCGCAGGCGTCCTCGCCCGAGAGCGCGGAGGCGTCGCGCGCGAGGATCGCGTCCGCCGTGCGGCGGTCGAGGCGGCGCGCCGTGGAGAGGTCGTGGTAGTGGCTCAGGTCCGTGCTCACGAGGACGAGCGTGCCCGCCGCGCCGAGGAACTCCCCGATGAGGTCAGCCGCGGCCTGGGCGGACAGCTCCGAGACCGCGACGGGAAGGAACGTGAACCCTTCGCCGAGGACGCGCTGGAGGAACGGCACCTGCACCTCCAGAGCGTGCTCGGGGGCGTGCGGCCGGTCGTTCACCGCGGCGCCGCGGGCTATCGCCCGCTCGCGCAGACGCGAATCGATCGCGACCTCGCCGAGCGGGGTGAGCCATGCCTCCGCCGCGGGCACGGCGGCACCGTTCATGGCGACGTAGTGAACCGGACCGAATGCGACGACGTGCTTGATCGAAGCGGCCGTGCCGCGGAGCCGGACATACGCCGTCGCGGCGACGGGACCCGAGTAGACGTAACCCGCATGCGGAACCACGAGAGCGGCTGGCGCCGGCCCGGCAGGGGGATCGCCGGCGGCCGCGAGCAGCGCGTCGACGCTCCGGGCGAGCGCGGGCGCCGCGGCCGGATAGAACGTCCCTGCCACCGCGGGCCGCCGGACGCGCGCGGCCTTCATGCTTCGGCCAGATGCACGGGAAGCCGGCGCGCGCCCCACGTCCCCGGAGCGTCTTCGAAGATGCCGGGGCAGCGGGCGCCGCATGTCCGGCACCGGCCACCTCCCGTGAGGCCCCAGTCGACGATCTCGTAGCCGTCTCGCCCGACGAGCGTCGCTCCGCACGCGTGGCAGTTCGTGCCCTGGCCCTCTGGGTCATAGACGTTCCCGGTGTAGACATATCGCAGCCCGTTCGCATGGGCGATCTCGCGCGCGCGCCGGAGGGTCGCGGGTGGCGTGGCCGGGCGGTCCCGCATCTTCCAGTCGGGATGGAACGCCGTGAAGTGGAGGGGCACGTCCGGCCCGAGCCGGTCCGCGATCCAGCGCGTCATCGCCTGGATTTCCGCGTCGGCGTCGTTCAGGCCGGGGATCAGGAGCGTCGTGATCTCGACCCAGACATGCGTCTCCTTCAAGAGGTACTCGAGCGTCTCGAGGACTGGCGCGAGGTGCGCGCCGCACTCCTTCCGGTAGAAGTCCTCGGTGAACGCCTTGAGGTCCACGTTCGCGGCGTCCATCGCGGCGAAGAGCTCCTCGCGCGGCTTCGGCGAGACGTAGCCGGCCGTAACGGCGACGGTCTTCACGCCCCGCGCGCGGCAGGCCCGGGCAACGTCGATCGCGTACTCCATGAAGACGACGGGGTCGTTGTACGTGAAGGCGACGCTCCGGCAGCCGAGCTCGGCGGCGGCGCGGGCGATGCGCTCGGGGGAGGCCTGGTCGGCGAGCGTGTCGATCTCGCGCGACTTCGAGATGTCCCAGTTCTGGCAGAAGCGGCAGGCGAGGTTGCAGCCGGCCGTGCCGAAAGAGAGGACGGACGAGCCCGGAAGAAAGTGGTTCAGGGGCTTCTTCTCGATCGGATCGACGCAGAAGCCGCTGCTCCGGCCGTACGTCGTGAGGACGATCGCGCCGCCGCGCGCGGCCCGCACGAAGCAATGGCCCTCCTGGCCCTCCTTCAGCCGGCATTCGCGCGGGCAGACGTCGCATTGGATGCGGCCGTCTTGGACGGCGTGCCAGTGGACGGTCGGATGGGCGGCGAGTGCGGCGGTTTCGGGCATGGGACTCCGCTGGGACAGTATGAGTCAGCGCGGGGCGTCCTGCTTTAGCATTTCTCGGTTTTGCCCGACCTCTCGAACAGCCATCCGATGCCAGTAAGCAGCGCATTGATCGCGGCGAACCAGATCAGCATGTCGAGAAGTATCAGCATCGCGGCGAGGCCGATGTCCTTCGTGTGGACGAGGACCGTCAGGGGCGCCGCGAGGAATACCGGGAACGGCCGCGGGCGCCGCGGGTGGTCGAGGAACGTCATGTAGAAGAAACCGAGGGCGGGGAAAAGGACCGCCGGCGGGAGCGCAAGGACGAGTCGCACCCACGTCGGCGGCCCGAGGCGCCGCCGGCGGTACATATTGTCGAGCGGGGCGCGGCTATTTCGCGAAGACGTCCTCGACCGGCGTGATCGTGACGGCCTCGGGCTTGATGCCGAGCTTCGACGCTCCGATGACCTTGTCCTCGTCGAGCAACTCCTTTGGCTTCTCGCCATCGTACGTGATCGGGGAGAACGCGTCGGCCACGAGCTTCTCCTTCAGGCCCTCGGCGTCCTTCGCGATGATCACGACCGACAGGTCCTTCGTCTGGAGGTTTCGCTTGACGGCGGCGTTCACGTCGGCGCGCGTGAGCTTCGACAGCTTGTCGCGCATCGCCGTCACGTAGTCGCCGAGCCCGTACCACTTCTGATCCAGCGCGTAGCCGAGCTGGTGGTCCTGCGTCGACGTGAGGAGGTAGACGTTCTTCATGAGGTAGTCACGCGTCACCTGGAACTCCTCCTCCGTGAGCCCGTCGTTCACGAGGCGGTCCAGCTCGTGGATCGCGATGCGCAGCGCCATGTGCGCGTTTTGAGGCACGACCGGGCGGATCCAGATCTCGAAGAGCTGAGCGCGGCGCGCGAGATTCGCGTCCGGGAAGAACTGGAACATCCCGCGCGGGAACGCCTCGATATACGCGTAGTCGCCGTAGTTCATGCCGCGCACCTCGCGGATGCGCTGGTAGAGGTGCGAGCTGGACGAGCGGTGCTCGCCGAGCCACGCCCGGGCGACGGACAGCGCCGCGAAGTCCGGATGGGCGCGCGTGACGGCGATCGGGAAGCCGAAGGAGATCGCCGTGGCGCGGGTCTCCTTCTTCACGATGTCGACCTCGACGCCGTTCGGCTTGCGGCCGTTGACGCCCTCGGGCGCGGCAAGCGCGGGTCCCGCGGCGAGCTTGCCGGCCTCCGCCTTGATGCGCTCGAGGAGCGCGGGCGGCGCATCGCCCGCGACGCCCACCGTTAGCGCGGCGCGCGTATAGGCTCTCTTCGCGAAGTCCTTCACGTCGTCGAGCGTGATCGCGTTGATCCCCGCGACCGTGCCGAGGACCGGATGCCCGTACGGAGTCCCTGCGAAGATCAAACTCTGCAGGCGCTCTTTCCCGAGCTCCTCCTCGTTGTTGTTGCGGAGGTTCTGGACGAGGGCGTTCATCTGGGCGTCCTTGAGGCGCTGGAAGTCCTCCTCGCGGAAGCCGGGGTCGGTGAGCTGGGGAAGGACCGTATCGGAGAACGCCTTCCAGTTGTCCTTATGCGTGACGCCCGTGAAGGTCGTCATCTCCCGGTCGACGAGCGCGTCGAAGCTGCCCGCGATCGGGAACAGGACCTTCCGGATCTCGTCGATGCGCAGGTCCTTCGAGCCCGCCTGGGCGATCATGCGGGCGGTGAGGGCCGCGAGGCCCTCTTTGCCCCTCGGATCGTGAGCGGAGCCCGCCGTGAAGAGGAGCTTCACGTCGAGTCGCGGCAGGGGAGATGCCTGCGTCACGAATGCCGGCTCGGGCCCGGTGGACTTCGCCGCCGCGCCGGCCGCGAACGTCGCGAGCGCCGGAATCGCGCGGACGGAATCGGGCATCGGGTCCTTCGAAAGCGTCGTCACGACGAGGTTTGCGTCCGTGAGGTACGTGCGCGCCGCGGCCTGAAGGTCGGCCGGCGTGAGCGTCTCGCCGAGCCGGTAGTACGCGTTGAGCGTTCCATAAGACCGCCGGAGCCGCACGAAACGGGCGAGGACCGATGCGATCGTCTCGGTGTTGTCGAGCGTGCGCGCAAGGCCGTAGCGCGCGTTCGATTTCGCTTCCTCGAGCCGCTTCGCTTCGACGGGCGCATCGCGCAGCGCGGCGAGCGTCTTCAAGATCTCGTCCCGGATGTACGTCGGATCCGCGCCCTTCTTGAGGCGGGCGGCCACCGTGACGAGCTCGGGGTCCTCGGTGATCCCGACGTCCGGGAAGAGTCCGTCGAGTTTCTGCTCCTGCTCTACGAGGCGCTTGTAGAGGTCCGACGTCGGGCCGAACGAGAGGTCGAAGAGCGTGTCGATCGCCGGCAGGTCCTTCTTCGTTTCGGAAAACGCCGGGCCGTGGAACGCGACCGTGACCCAGGACAGCGTGTCGGACGGCCAGGGGACATTCGCATAGACGGGCCCCCGCGCGGGCGGCTCGGGCGGCACCGTCACGCTGTGCGTGCCTCGCTTCCACCCTCCCCAGTACTTCGCGACGAGGCCGAATACCGCCTCGGGCTTCACGTCGCCCGCGACGATGACCGTCGTGTGCTCGGGACGGTACCAGCGCTGGAAGAACGTCTTCGAGTACTCGAACTGGTTGGGCATGTCCTCGATGTCCTTGAGGAAGCCCATCGTCGTGTGCTTGTACGTGTGGACGCGGAACGCGCTGTCGCGCTGGACCTCGAAGAGCTTCTGGATCGGGTTCACGCTGTTCTTGTTGTATTCGCCGAGAACGGCGCGCGCCTCGGTTCGGAACGCCGATTCCGAGTAAGACAGGTTCTGGAAGCGGTCCGCCTCGATCTTCAGGATCGTCTCGAGGTCTTCTTTCGGAAACGTCGTGTGGTAGTTCGTGTAGTCGTCGGTCGTGTACGCGTTCTGGCGGGCGCCCGAGCGCGTCACGATGTCCTGGTACTTCTCGGGCGGATACGCCTTCGTGCCCCGGAACATCATGTGCTCGAAGAAGTGGGCGAATCCGGACTTGCCAGGCTCGACTTCGTTTCGCGAGCCGGTTTGGACCGGAATCTGGACGGAGACGAGGTTCGGGAACCCGGTCGGGACTACGATGACTTTCAATCCGTTCGGAAGCGTCTTCTCGACGGCATTGAACGGCAGAAGGTCGCGGGAGGCGGCCGGAGCGGCTGTCTTTTTCGCCGGGGTGGCGGGTTTCGTCTGCTGAGCGGTCGCGTGCGTGGCGAGGGGTGGCATGAGGGCGAGGAGGATAGCGGCAAGGGCACGGAAACGGGTCATGCAAGCATCTCCTTCGGTTCGAGGGATCCAACTCGATACGCAGCGGGGCCCTCGGATGTTTCGCCGGGGCAGGCGTATCGTGGGGGCGGGCGCGGACTTCAGATGGACCGCTTCGACGATGCTCTCGTGATCCTCGATGGCGCGGGGCCCGATTATGCCGGAGGTCTCGCGAACCACGGTCCGATGGCGGCCGAGGCGCTCTTCGCGCTGGACCGGGCCGACGCGGTCGTGCCGTGGACGGAGCGGTACCGCCGCAAGCTCGGCGACGAGCCGGCTCCCGGCACTCCCGTGGACCGCGCCGCCTTTCGCGAGGCGCTCGGGCAGATGCGAAGGTATCCGGACTGGCTCGCCTTATTTCTGGGCGAGTTCCGGGAGGGCCCGTGGAAACCGGCCGTGGACCGGTGGGTGTACGAGCTCGCGCCGGGCTTCGCAGGGGCTGCCGCGCACGGCGTCATCCGCGTCGGGCACGCCGTGCGCTCGCTCGCCCGGCTCGACGCGCCCGGGCGGCGCAAGGAGCTGGCGCGAGGTTTCGCGTACTGGGCCGCGACTCATCAGACCCTCCCCGTGAAGGAGACCCGGCCGGCGCACCTGACGCCCGATCAGGCGCTCGCCCACGTTCCGAAGGTGCCGCCGGACGTGCGCCCGTCCGGGTCGATCGCGCAGGGACTGAAGCTCGTAGCCACGCTGCCGGAGTTCCCCGCGGTGATCTCGCTCGTCGATTCGGGCGCGCCCGAGTCGTTCGTTCCGGCCCTCGGCGAGACCTTCGCCCGCGTCTTCCTTGCGGGGACGAGGACCTCGGGGCGCACGATCGCGCTCATTCACGCCGTGACCGGCCCGGCCGCCGCGGGCCTCATCGTGCCGCACGTGTCCGGGCGGACGGCGGCGCGACTCCTGGCCTGCGCGTGGCAGACGTGCGCGGCGATCTACGCGGTCTTTGGAAGGCCGCCGGAGGCGGGGGACGCCGAGCCCTCGCGCGCCTCGCGGGAGGAGTTGATCGGAGCAGCCGTGAAGAGCGGCGACGAGCACGCGATCAAGTTCACGGAGGCGTGCCTGCGCCTCGACGCGGCAAAGCCGTCACCCGCGTACCGGGCGGCCGCAACGCGGGCTCTGGAACTGCTCTCTTAGGTACCGTGGCGAAGAACGTGGACGCCACCAGCCCCCCGGCGTACGAGCGCGAGCCGTACCGCACGGCGCTCGACGCCTCTGTTCTCGCGTCGGGTGACGAGGCAGGCCGTCCATACGTGGTCCTCGACGACACGATCCTGTTTCCCGAGGGCGGCGGGCAGCCGCCGGATCATGGCTTCCTCAACGACATCGAGGTTTTCGACGTGCAGAAGAAAGGCGGCGATATCCGCCACTATGTCGCGGCGCCCGTCGCGCCGGGGCCTGCACGCGTCCGGCTCGATTGGGATCGGCGCTTCGACCACATGCAGCAGCACACGGGGCAGCACCTGCTCTCCGCCGTCGCGCAGGACCGTTTCGGCTGGCAGACGACGGCCTTTCATCTCAGCCCCGAGGTGTGCGACGTCGAGCTCGACGTGCGCGCCCTCTCGCCGGCAGACCTCGAGGCATTGGAGGAAGCGGTCGCCGCGGAGATCCGCGCCGCCCACGCCGTTCTCCCGCGACGCGTGACGCTCGACGAATTCCGCGCGTTGCCGGTCCGGACACGAGGGCTCCCGGAGGGCCATGCGGGCGACGTGCGGCTCGTCGAGATCGAGGGTGTCGACCTCAACACGTGCGCCGGAACGCATCTTTCGAACACCGCAGAGATCGAGGTTCTGGCGCTCCTGTCCGTCGAGCCTTTGCGCGGCGGGACGCGCCTCTTCTTCGTGGCGGGACGGCGCGCGCGGCGGAGGCTGACGCGCCACGAGGAGCGAAATGCCGCACTTCGAAAATCTCTCGGCGCGCCCGACGCCGGCCTCGTCGACGCGGCGAAGGCGAAGCTCGACCAGCTGTCCGAGACGCAGCGTGCGCTCCGCCGCGCCGAGGAGGAGCTGGCCGTCGCGGCTGCGGAGGCGGCCCTGGCCGCGCGTGCGCGCGTCGTGCACGCGCATTTCGAAGGGCGCGACATGGCGTTCGTCCAGACGGTCGCGCGGCGGTTCGCGGAAAAGGCCGGGGCGCGGGCGGCGCTCCTCACGGCCACGCGTGAGGGCCAGCACGTCTTCGCTCTTGGCGTGGGAGACGGGTTCGGCGACGCGCAGGCGCTCGGGCGCGAGATCGCTTCGCTCTTCGAGGGCAAGGGCGGTGGCTCGGGTCGCGTCTTCCAAGGCAAGGCGCCCGGGCTCTCGGGCGTGGATCGCGCGCTGAAGCTCCTCTCCTAGCGATCGCTCTTTCGGATCGCCCGCAGCGCTCAGGGAAGCGGCAGCGCCTCCTTCAGGAAAGCGCCGACGTCCTTCCGTAGCTTCGCGAGCTCGCCCGTGTGGATGTACATCATGTGGCCGGCCTCGTACTCGTGCGTCGTGATCCGCGCACGCTGGCTCGGGTCGAGGCCCATGTGGGCGAGCGTGTACTGGGTCGCGAAGTACGGCGTGGCGAGGTCGAAGTGGCCGGAAGCGACGAACAGCTTCATGTCGGGGTTCTTCGCGAAGGCCTGGCGCAGGGATTCGCTCGTGTCGGCGAAGCCGTTGTGTGAACCCCAATCCCACGGACCAATGCCGCCGCCCAGTACGTGGTAGGTCGCGTCCGACTTGTAGCCGAGCGCGGTGCGCACGTACTGGTTGAACATGGCCGTGTAGGGCGGGCGGATGGCCGCGTTGCTCGGGTCGAAGTCCGGGCGCTCGGAGACGCCGCTCTGGTCGATCCCCTGAAAGCGCGTATCGAGCCGGCCCACGGTGCGCCGTTCGTTCCGGAGCAGCTCCTTGCAGAAATGCTGGATCTCGATTCGGAGGTCGGCGCGGTCGAGCCACGCCGGGTCGAGGCCGCTGTAGCGCGCGAGCCGCTCACCGAGAGCCTTGCGTTCCGCCGGCGTCAGCGCGTCGCCCTTCGCGAGCGCGATCGGGTAGTCGGTCGCGGCGAACTTTTCGACTTCGTCGAGAACGGCCCTGAGCGGCTTCGTCTGCAGGTCGGCGGGAAGTTTCTTGTGGTACCAGGCGGTTGCCGTGTACGTCGGGAGGAAGAGAGGGTAAGGGAGGTCGTTGCCCTTCGTGAAGCGCGCCGTCTGAAAGTTGAGGATGGACGACACGAGGAGGATGCCGTTGAAGGCGATGCCCTTTTCGACGAGGTATCCCGACAGCCCGGCGGCGCGCGTCGTGCCATAGCTCTCGCCCACGAGAAAAAGCGGCGACGCCCAGCGCTCGTTCCGCGCGAGATAGAGACGGATGAACTCGCCGACGGACGCGATGTCGCCGTCCACGCCCCAGAATTTCTTCCCGAGCTCGGGCTTCGCGGCACGGCTGTACCCGGTCCCGACGGGGTCGATGAAGACGAGGTCGGTCTCGGTGAGCCACGTCTCCTCGTTGTCGACGAGCGCGTATGGGGGTGGCGGCATCATGCCGTCGTCCTTCATCTTGACGCGCTTCGGCCCAAGGGCGCCCAGGTGGAGCCACACGGAAGAGGAGCCCGGGCCGCCGTTGAACGAGAACATGAGGGGCCGCTTCTCGAGCGGCGCTCCGCCCCGGTCGAGCGTGTACGCGACGAAAAAGATGCGCGCTTCGACGTCTCCCGTCTCGCTCTTGAGCGGCATGAGGCCCGTCGTGGCGGTGTACTTCAGGATCTTCCCGCCCGCGCGCAGCTCGTGATGGGTGATGACGGGCGGCTCCTCCTTCTCTTCCTTCTTCCCTTCGGCCGGTTTCGCCTTCTCGGGCGCGGGCGCCTCGACGCTTGCCGGCTCGGAAGCCGGCGTGCGGGCAGGGCGAGCCGACTGGGGCTGGGCAAGAAGAACGATCAGCGAAAGGATCGCGGGTGCGGGCATCGCGGCCTCCTCGGCGGTTTTTTGACCGGGACGAGCGCGTACCGTACATTGCGCCCCCATGAAAAGCGACTCCCGAGCGGCCGTTCGCGTCGGCCTGATCGGCTTCGGCACGGTGGGTCAGGCGTTCGCGCGGCTGCTCGCGAGGGAGACGCCCGATCTTCAGTCCCGGCGGGGGGTGGCCCTTTCCCTCGCCGCCGTCGCAAACCGCTCCATCGACCGAAAACGCGACAGGGGCCTCGGCGAGGGCGTGCGCTGGACCGAGGACCTCGCATCCGTGGCGACGGATCCCGGCATCGATCTCGTCGTCGAGCTGCTCGGTGGCATCGAGCCCGCGAACGGCCTCATCCGCGCCGCGCTGAACACGGGCAAGAGTGTCGTGACGGCGAACAAGATGCTGCTCGCTCGGCACGGAACCGAGCTGCAGGCGCTCGCGCGCGAGAAAGGCGTGGGCCTCGGCATCGAGGCCGCGGTGGCGGGAGGGATTCCGATTCTGCGAGCGCTCCGGTCGAGCTTCACCGGCGATCGCGTCACGGCCGTCTCCGGCATCCTGAACGGCACGTGCAATTTCATCCTCACGGAGATGGAGAAGACGGGGCGCCCCTACGACGAGGTTCTCGCAGAGGCGCAGCGGCTCGGTTACGCGGAGGCCGACCCGGCGAGCGACGTCGGGGGCGACGACGCGGCATACAAGCTCGCCCTTCTCGCGCGCCTCGCGTTCGGCCGCGACGTGGCGTTCGATCAGATCACCCGCGAGGGCATCACCCGCCTTCTCCCGTGCGATTTCGTGTATGCCCGGAGGCTCCTGTTGACGCCGCGCCAGCTCGCGGTCGCGCGCCTCCTCGAGAGCGGACATCTCCTCCTTTCGGTCCGGACGCACCTCGTCTCCGAGACGTCGCTGCTCGCGAAGGTGACGGGCCCGTTCAACGCGGTCGAGGTGCGCGGCGAAAGTGGCGGCCCGTTCATTTTCTCCGGGCGCGGCGCCGGAGGCGGGCCGACGGCCACGGCCGTTCTCGCGGACGTCGTGGAGATCGCGCGTGGAGGCGCCCCGGCCGCGCCGCCGCTCGGCTTTGGCGTTCTCGAGCCGTGCGTGCCGGCGACGCCCGAGGAGTTCGTGTCGCCCTTCTATCTGAGGTTCGTCGTCCGCGACCGCTCCGGCATCATCGCGGATCTCGCGCGGATCCTCGCGGACCACGGCGCGAACATCGAGGCCGTCTTCCAGGCCCCCTACGAGGACAAGAGCGCGCTGCCGTTCGTCATGACGCTCGAGCCCGTCTCGGGGAAAGCGCTCGCGGGGGCCCTTGTGGAGATCGATTCGCTGACGTTCCACGTCGTCCCGCCGCTCGCGCTTCCCATGACGGAGTAAGCCGGGCGGCGGCGCTCCTCCCACGCGAGGAGGGACGCGAAGAAACCCACCCGCGCCATCGCGAGGAGGAAGAACCCGATCTGCCGGAAGAGGAAGAGCCCGGCAACGGCTCCGTTCGTGCGCGGGTTCATCCGGAGCCCCGCGCTCGTGAAGAGGGCCTGCACCCCGAGGAACACGACGAGCCAGAACAGGATGACGCGGATACCCGACACGCGCCGGCCCGAGAGGCGCTGCTTCGCGACGCGGTACGCGCCTCGGGCGTTTCGGGCGTCACCGCGGGCCAGGGCGATGCGGGCGAGGTCGAACCGGAGCCCCGTGTTGAACAGGACGAGCAGCCCGCCGAGAAGCGCCCACCAGAAAAGCAGCGTCGCCGCGCCGCCGTGGGGCGGCGCATGCTTCGCGATCCGGTAGAGAGCCGCGCACGGCGCGGCGACGAGGAGCGCGAGCCAGAGGAGCGACGACGCCGCGAAACGGACCGTTGCCCAGAGGTTCGCCTTGAAGAGGACGGCCGACTCGGCGACGACGCGCGCGAAGACGGGCCGGGGGTCGCCGGAGATGAGGACGCGAAGGACGCCGCCGGTCAGGAAGATCTGGAGCAGCGAAAAGACGACGAGCGCGCCGGAGACCGCGGCGACGGTCACGCCGATCTCGGGCCACCGGGTCGCCAGGAACGTCAGCATCCCCCATCCGTCCCAACCCTTCACGAGGGCTTCGCGGAACGCACCCTCGTCGAAGGGCGCGAAGAGGACCTTGATCGGGTACCACGCAACGAGCGCGGACGCGAGGAGCGAGAGCCAGAGGACGGCGGCGAGCCGCCGGTGGCGGAAAGCGGCGCCGAGGCCGATGGAGAACGCGCTCACAGGACACCCCACAGCATGGAGAGGAGGATCTCCACGAGATGCAGGGCATAGGTCCGGCCCTTGGCGGCGGCTGACGGCCCCTCGTACTTCTTCGTGTAGCGGGCGTTGTTCCATGGGTTGCGGTCGAGGACGATCCGGCGTTCCGGGTCGACCTCGGCCTTCACGAGCGGCGACGAGGACGTCACGCGGTACTTGATCCACCCGCTTGCGCCGTCCCACATGCGCTTGACGGTCTGCCCGTCCTTGAACGTGAGGACGACGTCGGCNNCCGTCGTCCGGCCGCGTGCTCGCGTCGAGGATCGCGAAGTCCACCCAGCCGCGCCCGTACCACGTCTTCGGGATCAGCGCGGCGACGTACGGGTTCCCGGGGGCGCGCATCGCGTCGAGGAAGTCCTCGGACGTCGGGTGGTCGAAGCGCCAGCGCTCCGCGTAGCCGCGGAAGGCGCGCCAGAACGCCTCCTCGCCGAGCAGGTTTCGGATCTGCTGGATCGTGGTGCCGGGCTGCGGGTACGAGTTGCGCCCGTACGAGGCCTCGCCCGCGTACTTCCACGCGTTCGAGACGATCGGGTCGTGGTCCTGCGTCAGCGCGGCCTCCGCACGGCTGACCTCCTCGTCCGTGATGCCAATCCCGGGCGGCACTTTGAGGAAGGCGCCGTACTTGCGGTCCACCATCACGAACTCGGTGAAGGTGTTGATCCCNNGCGAGCAGCTTGAACGAGAGGGTCGTGTAGATCGTCTCGTACTCCATACCGCCCGCGCCCATGCCGTCCTCGGGCGGGTCGACGATCGAGATCTGTGCGTACGGGTACGGGAACGCCCAGAGGCCCGTCCACGCGAGCGCCCACTTCTGCGCCTCGATGTGCCGGCGGTCGAACGCGCGATGGTCGGGCTGAAGATAGAGCCGGATCGCGACCTTGTGGAACCCGGCTCGGAGGTCCGCCTCGGAGCGGCCGAGGGCCTTCGACGCGCGCGCGGCCTCGCCGGCCGGGATGTCTTTCGCGGGGTCGAAGACGTCCTCGACGACGACGTACCGCGGGTCGGCCGTGAAGGCGAAGTTGTGAATCGACCTCTGCTCGAACGTGAGGGTCTTCCTGCCGCCCGCGGTCTTCGTGTCCACCAGGGCGCCCGCCGAGCCGACGACGAACTTCTCGGGAAGCGTGATCGCGACGCGGTAGTCGCCCCAGTCCGCGTAGAACTCGGAGTTCGCGTGGTACTGGTGGCAGTTCCAGCCCGAGTCCGTCCGGCGGCGCCGGCCCTTCGGCTCGTAGACGCCGATCTGCGGGAACCACTGGCCGAACATGAAGAAGTCGCGGACGTAGCCTGCGCGCGCGTAGACACGCGGGACCTTCGCCTTCCATGCGATCGCGAGCGCCGCGGTTTCGCCGGGCGCGACGGGGCGGGGGAGCGGGACGACGAGGACCGTCCGGTCGTCGGGGTTGCCGTCGTCCGGGCTTTCGAAGCGGGCGGCCTTCACGAGCTCGGCGCCATCCCACTTCATCGAGGTCACGTCCGTGTAGCCCCAGCCCTTGCCCGTGTCCGCCTTGTCGCCGCGCAGATGGCCGCCGGATTCCTTGAAGAAGGTCGACCGGTCGTTCCGGAAGGCGTTCCAGTAGAGGTGAAAGCGCAGCTCGGCGACCGGGGCGTCGGACGGGTTTGTCCACTTCAGCGTTTCCGAGCCATCGACGATCTTCGTCTCGGGGTCGAGGGAGACCCGGATGTCGTAGTCGACGATCTTGCGCGGCGCCTCGAGGGCGGCGGCGGGCAGGGCGAGCGCGAGCGCCGCGGCGGCGGCGAGGGCAACTTGTCTCATGGTCGCGGCGGATTCTAGCCCTGCGGTAGAGTCGCGCGATGCGGAGGGGCGACCTCGTCGCACTGACGGGAGGCACGGGTTTCGTCGGCAGTCACGTCGCGGATGCCCTTCTCGCGGCGGGCTACCGCGTGCGCGCGCTCGCGCGCCGTCCCCAGGACCCCGGCTGGCTGAAAGACGCCTCGGCGGAGATCGTGCCCGGCGATGTGAGGAAGCCGGAGTCGCTCGACGCGCTCGTCGCGGGCGCGGCGGCGATCGTGCACGTCGCCGGGAAAACGTCGGCCCGGAACGAGGCCGAGTACATGGCCGCGAACGCGGCCGGCCCGGCGAACGTCGTCGCGGCGGTGCGGAAGTCGGCGCCGGACGCGCACGTCGTCCTCGTGTCTTCCCAGGCCGCGGGCGGCCCGAGCCAGAATGGAGCCCCCGTGAGCGCGGCCGACCCGCCGCGCCCCGTCTCCTCCTACGGCCGCTCGAAGCTCGCGGGAGAGGAGGCCGTCCGGAAGGAACCGGGCCTCGCCTTCACGATTCTTCGCCCGAGCGCGGTGTATGGCCCTCGCGAAACGGCGGTCCGGGACCTGTTCGTCGCCGCCTCGCGGGGCTTCGCGCCGGTCCTTGCAGGTGGAACGCCGCGCATCCAGATGGTCTACGTCGACGACGCGGCCCGGGCCGTCCTCGGCGCGCTCGACCGGGGAGGGAGAGGCGAGACGTTCTTCGTGGCGCACCCGGAAGTCCTGACGTACCGCGGCATCGCCGAGATGCTCGCGACCCTTCCCTCGAGGCGTCCTCGGCTCGTGCCGATCCCCGCGGTGGCGATTCGGGCAGCGGGCTCCCTCGCCGGCGTCCTTTCGACGTTCGGAAAAGGCCCTCCGGTATTCAGCGCGGAGAAAGCAAACGAGCTGCTCCAAAGCGCGTGGCTTTGCGATGTGTCAGACACACAAGTGGCGCTGGGTCAGCCATTTCGAACAGATTTTGCGGCGGGCGCCCGGCTCACCTGGGAGTGGTATCTCGAGCACGGGTGGATCTCGGACCGAGGTGGTAAAATTCGTGTGACAGGGGACACGAAATGAGACAGCACCACGGGGCGCGGCCCGCGGCCGCAGAGGATGAATCGATGCCTGCTCGGTCGCATGTCGTCGCGGAACCCGCTTCGAGCCGCTCACTTTTCGACAAGTGTCGAACTTATACGGTACCCGACGACCTTCGCGCTGCCGGTCTCTTCACGTTCTTCAGGACCATCGAGTCGGGCCAGGACCCGGTCGTCACGATGGGAGGCCGCGAGATGATCATGCTGGGGTCGAACAACTACCTCGGCTTGACCTCGCATCCGAAGATCAAGGAACGCGCGATCGAGGCCATCAGGAAGTACGGCGCCGGCTGCGCCGGCAGCCGCCTTCTGAACGGCACGCTCGACATTCACGTCGAGCTGGAAGAGCGTCTCGCCGTTTTCATGAAAAAGCCGGCCTGCGTGACGTTTTCGACGGGCTTTCTCGTCAACCTCGGCGTCCTGTCCTCGCTCGCGGGCAAGGGCGATGCGATCTACCTCGACCGGCAGGACCACGCCTGCATCTACGACGGGGCGCGCCTCGCTGTGGGCGCCGAAGTCAAGAAGTTCAAGCACAACGACCCAGCCGATCTCCGGCGCCTTCTTGCCTTGAACGGCGACCGGAGCGGGCGGATTCTCGTCGTGGACGGCGTCTTTTCGATGGAGGGCGACATCGCGCCGCTCCCCGAGTACGACCGCATCTGTGACGACTACGACATGGCATTCATGGTGGACGACGCGCACGGCATCGGCGTCCTCGGCAAGCACGGCCGCGGCACGGCCGAGCACTTCGGCCTCGAGCACAAGGTCGACCTCATCATGGGCACGTTCTCCAAGTCGCTCGCGACCGTGGGCGGCTTCGTCGTGGGCGAGCCGGACGTCATCAAGTTCATCAAGCACCGGGCCCGCGCGCTCATGTTCACGGCGGCGCCGCCGCCGGCCTCCGTCGCGGCCGTCCTTGCCGCGCTCGACATCATCGAGAGCGAGCCCGAGCGGCGCGACCGCCTCTGGGAGAACACGCGCTTCATGATGACGTCGCTCCGCGCCATGGGATTCGACTGCGGCAACTCGGCGACGCCCGTGATCCCGATCGTCGTCGGCTCGGACGAGCTCGCGTTCAAGATGGCGAAGCGGCTGGACGACGAGGGCGTCTTCGTGAACGCCGTCGTCAGTCCCGGCTCGCCGCCGGGGCGCGCGCTCATCCGCACGTCTTACATGGCGACGCACACGAGGGCGCACCTGACCCGCGCTCTCGAGGCCTTCCACAAGGTCGGCCGCGAGATGGGCCTCGTCTCCTAACCGGACTTCGACGAAGAACGCCGGAGTTCAGTACCCTTCGCCGTCCGCCGCCGCGACCACTTTTCCGCGATGGACGCGGAAGACGATGACGAAGTAGAGGACGGCGAGGGGGAGGCCGATCGCGAACCAGAAGAGCGCCGTCCTGAGGCCCGCCGGGTCGCCTCCCGCGTTGTGGGCGGTGAGCGAGAGCGCGGCATCCGACGTGGACCGCAGCATGACCGGGAAGACGCAGGCCGCGGTCGCCATGGAGAGGCCGGCGAGGAAGGAACACGAGCCCAGGAATGCCGCGCGATCGCGTCCGCGCGACGAGCCGGCGAACACGGCGACGAGGCCCGCGACCGCCCCGGCGGCGAGGAAGATCGCCAGGGGCCGCCCGGGCAGCGCGGCGAGGAGTCCGGGGTTGACCGCCGTCGTCGCGGCCGTCACGACGATCCAGAGAACCGCGACCGCGGCATGGAGCGGGCGCACGAGCGCCCGGCTTCTCTCGTGCACGGGGCCGTCCGTCTTCCACGCGAGAAACGTCGCGCCGTGTCCGAGCAGAGCGGCGAGCGCGAACACGCCGACGAGGACCGTGTACCAATCGAGGATTCCGACGGGATCCTTCGCCGTGAAGTCCGTGAACAGCGCGAGCTCGAACCAGCCGTCGCGGTCCAACGGGACGCCGCGGATCAGGTTTCCGAGAGCGGCGCCGAAGAAGACGGGGAGGAGGGTGCTCGCGACCGCGAATCCGAGATCCCAGGTCCTCCGCCAGATCGAGTCGTTCACGTGGCTCCGGAATTCGATGGCGATCCCGCGCAGGATGAGGGACCAGAGGACGAGGAAGATCGCGAAATAGAAGCCCGAGATCCCGGAGGAGAGGATTTTCGGGAAGCCGACGAAGAGAACGCCGCCCGCGGCCAGCAGCCAGACTTCGTTTCCGTCCCAGTAGGGGCCGATCGCGGCGAGGACCTGGCGCCGCTCGGAATCGCTCTTCGCGACGAACAGGTGGAGCGCTCCGGCGCCGAAATCGAAGCCATCGAGAACCACGTAGGCCGTGAGCATCAGGACGGCGATGGCATACCAGAGCTCAGGCATGGGCCGCCTCGCGCCGCGGTGTCTCGGTCGACGGTCCGTGGGCGATCTCCCGCGCGATCAGGAAGAGGAAGAGCACGCCGAGGACGAGATAGAGCCCGCAGAAGCCCAGCAGCGTGAAGAGCGCCGTGCCGCCGGAGACCATGGGGCTCGAGCCCTGCGCCGTCCGGAACAGGCCGTAAACGAGCCAGGGTTGCCGTCCCAGCTCCGTCGTGAGCCATCCCGCGATGACGGCGATGTACGGGAAAGGGAAGGCCAGCATCAGAACCCAGAGCATCGGTCCGGTCTTCTCCAGGCGGCCCAGCCAGGCCAGCAGATTCGCGGCCGCCATGATCGCGATCAGGATCGTCCCGAGGCCCGCCATGATGTGGAAGGCGTAGTAGAGAAGCTCGATGTTGTCGGGCCAGTCCCTCTCGGGAAAGTCGTTCAGGCCCTGTACCTCGCTCGACGTGTGGCCGAAGGCGAGCACGCTCAGGGCCAGGGGCACCGTGACGGGATTGTCGAGGCGGCGCTCCCGCACGTTCGGCTGGCCGATCATGTTGAGGCCCGCGCGGGGCCCGCTCTCAAAGCGGCCCTCCATGGCGGCGAGCGCCACGGGCTGGTACCGGGCTACGTGCTTCGCTTGTACGTCGCCGGTGGGGAAGGCGACGAGGACGCTCGAGATCAGGCCGGCCGTCGTGCCGAGCTTCAGGAAAAGGCGGGCCTGTTCCAGATGCTTCCGCTGAAGAAGGTAGAAAGCGCCCAGTGCCGCGACGACGAAAGAGGCCGTCACGACGGTCGAGGTCATGTTGTGCGCGTATTGCGCGATCGCCCAGGGGTTGAAGAGGAAAGCCCAGAAGTCCGCGAGGAGGAGCGAACCGTCCGCCGCGACGCGGTGCCCGACCGGATGCTGCATGAAGGCGTTCGTCGTGATGATGAAGTAGCCGGAAAGCCAGCTCCCGACGAAGAGCGCGACNNAAGAAGGCGAAGAGGCCCTCCATCGCCAGCGTGTGCCCGATGACGTTGCCGGCGTAGCGGGAGAAGCGCGCCCAGTTCGTCCCGAACTGGAACTCCATCGGGATGCCCGTCACGACGCCGACCGCGAAGTTGATGCCGAAGATCCGGATCCAGAAGCGGGCGGCCTCGTTCCAGCGCTCCCCGCCCCTTCTGAGGCCCAGCGCCTTCATCACGACGATCAGAAACGCCAGCCCCATCGTCAGGACGGGGAAGAGATAGTGGTAGATCAGGGTGAAGGCGAACTGAAGACGGTGGAGAAAAAGGGGGTCACCCATGAGGCCTCCTTGAGCCAGGCCGCACCTCAGGAGGCACGATAGCTCATCCCCACCCCGTCGGTCGGGCTTGATCGCCCCCGGACCGCTGTGAGACCGTCTGCATCCGGAGGCACGACACGTCGTGAACGATTCGACGCCCTTGCGGGTGGATCCCGTCTCCTCGTCGTCCGATCTCAAGGAATTCGTCGGGCTGGCGTACCGCATTTATGCGGGCGATCCGAACTGGCCGCCGCCCCTTCGAAGCGACGTCCGCTGGATGTTGGACGAAGCAAAGAACCCGTTCTGGAAGCACGCGAAACGCCGGCTCTTCCTGGCACGCCGCGGCGGAAAGGTCGTCGGGCGCATCGCGGCGATCGCGGACGCCGAGCACAACCGCGTGCACGCCGACAAGACGGGATTTTTCGGATTCTTCGAGTGCGAGAACGACCCCGAGGCCGCCCGTGCGCTCCTCGGCCGGGCAGAAGCGGCGGCGCGCGAGCTGCTTCCGGGCTGCGACAAGCTGCGGGGGCCGGCGAACCCGTCGCTCAACGACGAGGTCGGAGCGCTCGTCCCGGCCGAAAGCGATCCCGGCCTGCCGTTCCTGATGATGACGTACAACCCCGCGTACTACCTCGACCTCTTCGCGGACGCGGGATTCGTCAAGGAAAAAGACCTCGTCGCGATCCTTGCGCCCGTGGACGACCGGTCGTTCAAGCGCCTCGCGCGCATCGCGGAGGGTGTGAGGCGCCGTGAGCCGAAGCTCGTCGTGCGGCCGATCCGCATGAACAAATTCGACGAGGACCTCGCGATCGTCAAGACCATCTACAACGGGGCGTGGGAGAAGAACTGGGGCTTCGTGCCGATGACGTCCGAGGAGATCGACGCCATGGCGAAGAAGCTCAAGCCGATTCTGTACCCGCCCTACATCCTGTTCGCGGAGATCGACGGGAAGCCCGTGGCATTCCACCTCGCCCTTCCGGACTTCAATCAGGTTCTCGTGAAGATGGGCGGGTCGCTGTTCCCGTTCGGCTGGCTGAAGTTCTTCACCGAGAAGAAGAAGATCGACCGCTGCCGCACCATGGCGCTCGGCGTTCTGCCCGAGTACCGCAAGCGGGGCATCGACGCCGTCCTCTATTACGAGGCGATGAAGGAAGGCATCCGCATCGGTCAAAAGTGGGCCGAGTTCTCGTGGATGCTCGAGGACAACCTCGACATTCTGAAGCCCCTCGAAATCTTCGGCGGCCGGATCTACCGGCGGTACCGGCTGGTGGCGAAGCACCTGTAGCCTGTGACCGGTCCCGGTACTGAGCGTTCCCCGAGCGGCACGGCGAGGAACATCTCGAGGAGCGGGAGGAGGTCCGGCCGTATTCGCCGTTGGTAGAAAAATGCCGCGGCAGATTTTGACATAGGTAGAAATCTGCCGCTCTGGATCTTCGACGAGATCCACAAGTACCGGTCGTGGCGCAATTTTCTGAAAGGCGTCTTCGATAGCCGGCGCCCGTCCCAGCGCATCCTCGTGACGGGCAGCGCCCGCCTGGACTTCTATCGCCACGGCGGCGACTCCCTGCAGGGCCGTTACCATCTCCTTCGCCTCCATCCGCTCTCGATCAACGCGCTGCGCGAAGACCTGCACGTCGCCCACAAGACCGTCGCGAACTGGCTTCGAATCCTCGAACGCCTCTACGCCATCTTCCGCCTCGCGCCCTTCGGGGCCCCGCGGCTTCGAGCCGTCAAGAAGGAGCAGAAGCACTATCAGTTCGACTGGACGCTTGTACCCGATCCCGCCGCGCGGTTCGAGAACCTCGTCGCTTCCCATCTTCTGAAATGGGTGCATTTCGAGCAGGACGCGAAGGGACGGGACCTGGAGCTTCGGTACTTCCGCGACAGGGACGGGCGGGAGGTGGACTTCGTGGTCACCGAAAAGGGCGCCCCGCTCTGGTTCGTCGAAGCGAAGTCGGCCGATGCCGACGTCTCCTCGAGCCTACGCTCCCTCAAGGTCCGCTTCCCGAAGGCCGAGGCTTGGCAGGTCTCGGCGGCGGGTACGAAGGACTACGTGAGCCCCGAGGGCATCCGCGTGGCGCCGGCGACCCTGTTCCTCTCGACGCTCGTTTAAGGTCCGCGCCCCGGCGCCTCTGACCCCGGTTGCGGCCGGCCGAAGCGGCTGTAGAGCGCGTTCCCGACCGGTACCGTCACGAAGGCCATCGCGAAGCCCGCGAGGACGTCCGCCACGTAGTGGTACCGGCAGTAAACGGTGGCGAGAATCAGGCCGACCGCGAACGGCAGAAACACCCAGAACGTGGTCTTCGACCGGCGATACGCTTCGAGGAGGATCGCCGTGAGGACCATCGTGTGGCCGGACGGGAAGCAGTCGCGTTTGTTCTTCTCGAGGACGTCCAACGTATGGTCGATCGCCTGCGAAATCGCCCCCCGGGGCAACGGCCCGGCGTGCGCCACCGTGTAGCGCGGGCCGATCGCGGGGACGAGGAAGTAGCAGGCGTAGCTGACGTAGAACACGAACACCATGACGAACGCGTATCGCGAAAAGTCGCGCGTTTGCCCCGGGCGGGCGCGGTCGTCGAGGAGAACGAGCGTCCCGAGGACGATGGGGTGGAAGTAGTAGAGCGCGTAGAAGGTCGTCAGGACGTCCGACAGAAGAGGCGTCGCGATCTTCTCGAGCGCGACGGTCGGGTCGACTCCGAAGAGCGCGCGGTCGAACGCGATGAGGGCCGCATCGCGGTCAACCGGGTTGACGGCGCGAATCAGCGGGCCGAGCCCGTCGAAGATCACGAGGATACAGCCGATGACGTAATAGTCGAAAAGAACGGCGAGAACGCCCGTCGCGTCAGGCCGGCGCGCGCGTAAGGCAGCGATTCCGAGGGGCACGAGGGCCACGGCCGCCATTCTCAAGAGCACGGTTCGGTCATCGAGAGCGCCGTAGCGGAGAAGCCCGACGAAAAAGAGCGCGCTCGCGAAAGCGAGAGTCAGAACGTCGACCGGCTTCCAGCGCACGGTGCGTTCTAACACGAACCTATAATGCGGTCGTGCGCTCTGCCGCGGCTCTTGCTCTCTTCGGGTCGCTGGCGGCATCGGCCGCCCCCGCCGCGGCGCCGGTGCCCGTCATCGACCTCAATTCCGAGATCCACGCCGTGAGCGCGCGCTTCGTCGCCCAGGCGATCCGGGAGGCGGGGACCTCGGGTGCGCCCCTCGTCATCCTGCGCATCGACACGCCGGGCGGACGACTCGACTCCACGCGCGAGATCACGCAGGCGATCCTCGCCTCGCCCGTGCCTGTCGTCGGCTGGGTCGCGCCTTCGGGGTCGCAGGCGGCCTCCGCCGGGTTCATCATCCTGATGTCGTGCGATATAGCGGCGATGGCGCCGGGCACGAACGCGGGCGCCGCGTCGCCCGTGGGCGCGGGCGGAGAGGATCTCCCGAAGACGATCTCGAAAAAGGTGGGGGAGGACGTCTCGGCGCTCCTGCGCTCCGTCACCGAGCCCCGCGGCCGCCCCGTGGATGACGCCGTCAAGGCGGTCACGGAGGCCACCTCCTATTCCGAGACCGAGGCCGAAAAGCGAAAGCTGATCGAGGTGATCGCGCGAGACATACCCGATCTCCTCGCGCGCCTCGACGGGCGTACGGCGAGGCGCGTCGGGAAGCCCGACGCCGTCCTGAAGACGGCCGGCCTCACGACCGAGCGTAAGGAGATGACGCGGCGGGAGAGGTTCCTCGGCGTGATCGCGAGCCCCGCGCTCGCGGGCATCCTCTTTCTCGTGGGGCTCGTGGGCCTCTACTCCGAGCTCTCTCATCCGGGCGGCATCCTGCCCGGCGTCCTCGGCGCGATCTGCCTCGTGCTCGCGCTGTTTGCGATGTCGGTCTTGCCGGTGAACGGGGCAGGGGTGGGCCTTCTCGTGCTCGGTGCCCTGTTCTTCTTCCTCGAAATCAAGTTCGCGTCGCACGGCGTGCTTGCGATCGGAGGCGCGGTCGCCATCGTGCTCGGGGGCATCCTGCTATTCCCAGACCGCGCAGGCGCGCCGCGCGGAGAGCTCGCGACCCTTACCGCGGGCGCCGTCACGACCGCCGCGATCCTCGCCATGCTCTCGTTCAAGGCGCTCGCCGCCAAGCGGCTGCCGGACCGCAGCGGCGTGGGCGTCCTCGTGGGGCAGGTCGTCGCGGCGCGCACCGCTCTCTCACCCACGGGCAAGATCTTCGTGGACGGCGCGCTCTGGGAGGCGCGGTCGTCTGAGCCCATCGCCGCCGGCGAGCTTGTCGAGATCGTGGGTCTCGACGGCCTGTCCGTCCTCGTTCGCCCCGCCCCGAAAGGGGCATAAGGAGACTCGATGTCGAATCTGTCGCTTCTCATCCCAGTCGTGTTCGTCGTGCTGGTGTTTCTCTCGAAGTGGATCAACGTTCTGAACGAATACGAGCGGGCCGTGACGTTCTGGCTGGGCCGCCTGTCGCCGAGCCCGAAAGGCCCCGGGCTGACGCTCATCTTCTGGCCCTTCGAGACGATGGTGCGTATCTCGCTCAGGACCGTGGTTCTCGAGGTCCCGCCGCAGGACGTCATCACGCGCGACAACGTGTCGGTCAAAGTGAATGCGGTCGTCTACTTCCACGTGATGGACCCGGCCAAGGCCGTCGTGAAGGTGGAGAACTACCTCTATGCCACGTCGCAGCTCTCCCAGACCACGCTGCGTTCGATCCTGGGCCAGGCCACGCTCGACGAGCTGCTTTCTTCGCGCGACAAGCTGAACGAAAGCCTTCAGGAAATCCTCGACAAGCACACGGACCCGTGGGGCATCAAGGTCACGATGGTCGAGCTGAAGGCCGTCGACCTGCCGATCGAGATGCAGCGCGCGATGGCGAAACAGGCCGAGGCCGAGCGCGAGAAGCGCGCGAAGATCATCCACGCGTCCGGTGAGTTCGAAGCCAGCAAGCAGCTCTCCGAGGCTGCGGCGATCATCGGGCGCGAGCCGGCGACGCTCCAGCTCCGCTATCTGCAAACGCTCACGGAGATCGCAACGGAGAAGAACTCCACGATCATCTTCCCGCTGCCGATGGACCTCATCGCGGCATTCCTGAAGAAGAGCGGAGTTTAAGGATGACGGCGCTTGGCCTCTCGGACGGCGGCGACGAGAGGTCCGGCAGGCCGCCCGTCCACTACCAGATCTCGGTAACGGGGCGGCAGGCAGGTGTCTTCTTCCTGCTTCTGCTCGCGGCGCTCTCGCTCTCGTTCTTTTTCGGGATGAAGACGGGCGCCCAGGCTCGGAAGGGTCCGGGCGCGATGGCAACGCTCGCGACGGCATCGGACCTCCCGGTGCCGACGCTCGCGCCGTCGGAAGGCGCACGCGAGGGCAAAAAGCCCGAGGTACCCGCCGAAAAGCCGGCCGAGGAGCCGCTCGGCTTCGCCGCCGACAAGCGCTCCGCACTTAAGAACGCAGCCGCCGCGGCAACGCCGGCGTCCGTGCCGACGCCGGTTTCCGTGCCGACGCGAGCCCCCCTGCCCGCGAAACCTGCGCCGACGGCGGCTCCGCCCGCGCCCCCAAAAGAGGCTCCCGCCGCGAAGGCCGCTTCGAAAGACCCGTTCTGGGTGCAGGTGCTCGCCACGAAGAAGGCGCTGGCCGCCGACGAGCTCGTGAAGCGTCTCAAGGAAGAGGGATTCGCGAGCGATATCTCGGCGGTGCCTGGAAAGGACGGCTGGTTCCGCGTGCGCGTGGGACCGTTCAAGGACCGCGCGAAGGCGGAGGTGACGGCGAAGAAGATCAAGCTGACCGACAAGCAGATCCGGAACACGCCCCTGGTGGTGCCTTGAGCCGTCCGCTCCCCGCGCGCGGCGAACCGGCGTTGCCGCCGTGGATTCGCGAGAAGAAGATCCGGCTCGCCGGCCTCCACGAGATGAAGGCGCGCATGCGGCGCGGAAGCCTCTCGACGGTTTGCGAGGAGGCCCGCTGTCCGAACCGCGCGGAGTGCTTCGAGCGGAAGACGGCGACGTTCCTCATCGCCGGCGACGTGTGCACGCGCGCCTGCGGCTTCTGCCACATCACATCCGGGCGCCCGGCGCCCGTCGACCCGGAGGAACCCGCGCGACTCGTGCGCGCGGCGAGAGAGATGGGAATCCGGCACATCGTCGTGACGTCCGTGGACCGCGACGATCTCGAGGACGGAGGCGCGGCGCACTGGGCCGCGGTCGTGCGGGCGCTGAAAGAAGATGATGCCGCGCGCACCGTCGAGGTCCTGACGCCCGATTTCCAGGGGGCCGCGCCCGCGATCGACCGCGTCGCGGATTCGGGCCCGGACGTCTACAACCACAACGTCGAGACGGTGCCTCGCCTCTACGACGCCGTGCGCCCGAAGTCGGTTTTTCGCAGGTCCCTGGACCTTCTCGCCCGCGTGAAGGAACGGCATCCCGCGATGACGACTAAGTCGGGTTTCATGCTGGGTCTCGGCGAAGAGGACGAAGAGGTCGTCGAGGTCTTCCGCGCGCTGCGTGGCGCGGGCGTCGACGTCGTCACGGTGGGGCAGTACCTCCGGCCGTCCGCTTGGAACCTCCCGGTCGTCGAATATGCGACGCCCGAGCGCTTCGACGCGCTCAGGCGCGAAGGCGAAGCGATGGGCTTTTCGGCCGTCTTCGCGGGTCCCTTCGTCCGCTCGAGCTACCGGGCCGAAGAGTTTGTCGAGAAGAGATAAATATTTTGCTCTCGCTGCATGCTGCCTCTCTTACCTTCTAAGAGATTCTCTCGCGCCCTTTCGGCCTGCTTGGCAGGTCTCCTTCTCGCGCTCTGTTTCCCGAACTTCTCGATTCTTCCGCTGCTCCCCGTCGCGCTCATCCCGCTTCTCGCCGCGCTCGACGGCGCCCGGCCGAGGCAGGCGGCATTCGTCGGGTACGTGTTCGGGCTCGTGTTCTGGACCATGACGATTCCGTGGATCGGGTACACGGTGCACCGCTTCGGAGGCGTGGCGTGGCCGGTCGCGGTCCTCGCGCTCGTGCTCGCGGCCGCGATCTGCGCGGTGCCGTTCGCCGTATTGGGGCTCGTCTACGCGTGGATCGCGCCGCGCTCGGCCATCGGCCGCGTGGCGACGTTCGGCGCCGCGTGGGTCTTCCAGGAGTTCTTTCGAACGTATGTCTGGGTTTTCGGCGGCTTCCCGTGGGCTCTCCTCGCGAATCCGCTCGCCGACGTCCCTCATCTGATGGGGACGGCGGCCCTCGGCGGCGTGTCTCTGACATCGTTTCTCGTGGCCTCTCTGAACGCAGCTCTCTTTGTCTCGCTCACACGGCCTGCGCGGAATCCGCGCCTCGCGTGGCTCCTCGGCGCGTCTCTGGCCGCGGTGCTGGCGGCGGCCGCGGGGCCGCGGCGGCCGCGCGCGGCGGGAGAGATGCTCAAGGTGGGCGTCGTCCAGCCGAACGTGCGGCAGGATCTCCGCTGGGAGCCCGGCACCGCGGAACGCCTCTTTGGCAACCTCGAGAATCAGACGCGGATGCTTTGTCGGCACGATCGGCCTGTCGTCGTGCTGTGGCCGGAGAGCGCGTCGCCATATGCGTGGTCGTTTTCTGCGGAGTATCGGAGCCGGGTGATCGCTCTCTGCCGGGAGCTCGACATCGCGATCCTTCTGAGCACGGTGTGGTCCGACGCGCCGGACGATTCGGACGCCCCGTTCTACAACGCCGCGCTCCTCGTGACGAAGGACGGCCCCGTACGGCCGCCCTACTTCAAGCAACGTCTCGTGCCTTTTGGTGAGTACGTGCCGCTTGCCGGGCTCCTGAGAATGATCCGGCCCATCAGCCGCGCCGTGCCGTCCGCCTTCACCGCGGGCAGCGGGACGTCGCTCCTTCCCCTCGGCACCTGGAAGCTCGGCGGCGCGGTCTGCTACGAGGTCGTCTACCCGTGGATCGCGCGCGAGGAGACCCGCGCGGGAGCGGACGTCCTT
This sequence comes from Acidobacteriota bacterium, assembly GCA_003152095.1. Classification (GTDB taxonomy): domain Bacteria; phylum Acidobacteriota; class Thermoanaerobaculia; order UBA5066; family UBA5066; genus Fen-183. The sequence goes on from PLZI01000066.1 coordinate 30,589, forward strand.
TTCACTCTCACGAACGATGCCTGGTATGGACGCGCGGGGGCGCAGCGGCAGCACTGGCAGTCGGCCATCACGCGCGCGATCGAGACGGGGCGCCCGCTCGTGCGCGCCGCGATCACCGGGATCAGCGGGGCCGTGGACGCGACGGGGCGCGTTCTCGTGACGCTCGGCCCGAACGTGAAGGGTGCTTTCTCGGTGCCGCTCGAGCGCCCTTCCGCGCCGCCGCCGGCGGTCGCCGCGGGCGACCTCGTACCGTGGGTTTGCACGGCGGGGCTCGTGGCCGGTATCCTCCGCGCGCGGGTTCTCAAGCCCCTGAAGCCCGCGGCGGCCGCCGAGACACCGGATCCACACGCTCTGCCGCCGAGAGGAAGTCCCACGTGAACGAAGAACGAATTGAGCGACTGCTCGAACTCGCGTCGTCCGTGAGCGCCCTCCGGGGCTATCTTTGACGTCCGCAAGGCGGCGAAAGAGAAAGAAGAGCTCGAACGGAAGACCGGTGAGCCCGGTTTCTGGACGAATTCCCTCGAGGCGCAGGAGACGCTCCGCAAGCTGAAGCGCGCCGAGCGCGTCCTCGCGGACGACAAGGACCTCAAGGAACGGCAGGAGGAGCTCGAGATCCTCGGCGAGTTCCTGCGCTCGGGCGAGAAGGTCGAGGCGGACGCCGACAAGGCGCTCGCCACGATCGCGCCGTGGGCGCGCCGCAAGGAGCTCACCTTCAAGCTCACGCACGACGAGGACCCGCTGCCCGCGCTCGTCGAGATTCACGCCGGTGCCGGCGGGACCGAGGCCCAGGACTGGGCCGACATGCTCATGCGCATGTACCTCCGCTTCGGCGAGCGCCGGGGGTGGAAGACGGACGTCCTCGAGGTGACGTACGCGGAGGACGCCGGCATCAAGACCGCGACGCTGCGTTTCGAAGGGGAGTACGCGTACGGCCACATGAAGGCCGAACGGGGCGTGCACCGGCTCGTGCGCATCTCGCCCTTCGACGCCGCGGCCCGGCGCCACACGTCGTTCGCGGCGGTCTATGTCTCGCCGGAGATCGACGACACGATCGAGGTCGAGATCGGCGACAAGGACCTCCGGATCGACACGTTCCGGGCGGGCGGCAAAGGCGGACAGCACGTCAACAAGACCGAGTCGGCGATCCGGATCACGCACCTGCCAACCGGCCTCGTCGTGCAGTGCCAGAACGAGCGCTCGCAGCACAAGAACAAGGACTCGGCGATGAAGGTCCTGAGGTCGCGCCTCTACCAGCGCGCCATGGAAGAGCGCGTCGCGAAAGACGCCGTCCGTGCGGGCACGAAGATGGAGATCGGCTTCGGGTCGCAGATCCGCTCGTACGTCCTGGCGCCCTACCGGCTCATCAAGGACCACCGCACGAACTACGAGGTCGGGGACGTGGACCGCGTGCTCGACGGAGACCTCGACGGCTTCATCGAGGCGTACCTTCAGACCTTCGTGAAGAAGGGCGAGAAGGCCGCGACGGATCGGCAGGGATTCGGCACGACTGAAGCCGCGCCATGACGGAGCCGGACGGCGGCGCGTACGCGCCCTGGATGGAGGACTTGAGGGCGCGCCTCGGCCGGAGCTGGCCGGCGCGGCCGCTCGTCTCCGAGAAGGGAGAGGGAGCCGTGCCGCTCCGTCCGGCGGCGGTCCTGATCCCGCTGTACGTGCGCGAGAAGGCGCTCTGGACGCTTTTCACGAAGCGGACGGATATGGTCGAGCACCACAAGGGACAGATCTCGTTTCCGGGCGGCGGCAGGTCCGACGCCGACGCGAACCTCTGGGAGACGGCGATTCGCGAGACCGAGGAGGAGATCGGCGTGCCGCGTGCCCGGGTGCGCGTCCTCGGGGCGCTCCCGAAGCTCGAGACGGTGACCGACTTTGAGATCTCGCCCTTCGTCGGCGCGATCCCCTACCCGACCGAGTTCACACCGCACGCGGGCGAGGTCGAGTCGATCATCGAGGTCCCGGTCTCGTACCTCCTCGATCCGATGGTCGTCGAGGAGCGTCCCGTGAAGTGGAAGGGCCTGGAGTACATGACGCTCGTCTACCACTACAAGGGCCACGCGATCTGGGGCGCGACGGCGCGCATCCTCGCGGACTTCCTGACGGTGATGCGGGATGACAGCCGATCTGCGACCGAGGCCGGCGTTTGACCGCCGCTACCTCTCCGGGACGGTGAGCCCTGACGCCTTGAGGAACGCCGCGGCCACTGCCGCCTTCTCGCGGTTCGACTTGTAAACGGCCGAGCCCGGCTCTTTCGCGAGCGCCTTGTCGAAGAAGCCCACGGCTTCCTCGTAGCGTCCGCGCTCGTACGCCACGGCACCGGCTTCGTCGTCCAGAGGCGCCTTGTCGAGCGCGGCCGACTGGGCGAGGCTCTCGGCCGCGTCCTTGAGCGCCCCAGTCTGGCGCTGCGCCCGCGCGAGCGCCCACACGCCCTCGACGTTCGTCGGGTCGCGGAGGACGGCCTTCTTGAGCGGCTCGATCGCCTCGCCTGCCTGCCCGCGCTCGAGGAGGAGCGTGCCGAGTCCGCGTAGTGCGGGGGCGTAGTCGGGATCGGAGCGGACCGCCTCGCGGTACTCCTTCTCGGCGTCCTTCCAGAGGCCCTTCGCGCGCAGGATCGCCGCGAGGTTCGCGCGTACGATCTGGCGGTCCGGCTCCGCCGCGGCCGCTTTCATGAGGGGCTCGAGGGCGGCGTCGACGTCTTTCACCTGCAGAAGGATGCTTGCGTACTCGGTCAGGACGGAGACGTCCTTCGGAGAAGCCGCGGCGGCTGTTGCGAAGACCTGCCGCGCATGCGGGAGATCCGCGTCCACGCGCGCCTTGCGGCCGAGCGCGAGGAGTTTGGCGCCATTTTCGGGATTCACCTCGGTCGCGCGCCGCAGCAAGGCGAGCGCGGCGTCCCAGTTCTTCTCGCCAAGCGAAAGCTCGTACAGATCGAGGAGGGTCCCCTCGTTCTTCTCGTTTTTCGCGAGCGATTGCTCGAGGTTCGCTTTCGCGATGGCCTTCTCCCCCCGCAACAGATAGGCGTTTCCGAGGAGGCGAAAGGCGTCGCTCGACTGCGGGTCGAGCTCGAGGGCNNGCGCCGGGAGCCGGCGGAGCCGGGGCGTTCGGGGCCGTCTTTCCTTCGGCCGACACGGCGGGCGCGGAGAGTTTCTGGGCCTCCGGGCTGGAGGCGCGCACCTTGGCGGCCTCGGCGAACCTGCCTTGCTTCTCGTAGGCCTGCGCGAGGAGGTCGATTGCCTCGGCATCGAGCCGATCGCGGGGTACGTTGTACAGCAGATCGTGGATGACGTCGTCGGTATTGCCGTCTGCGAGCTTCTCCCTCGCGACACGTTTCAGCTCGCCGACGTCGGCCGCCGGCGGCGGCATCGCGGCGACCGCGGACGTCCGTATGTCGCCCGCGAGCTTGACGAACTCGGGCGAGAAGAAGTCGGCCGCGATCTCGAGGTCGGGGCTGCCCGTGAACGCGCGGCGAAGCGCATCCTGCGCGTCGGATTTCTTGCCGTCGTTGAAGTGCGCCCACGCGGCCTGCACGAGCATGCGCGAGCGGCGTTGCGGGTCGCTCGCCGCCGAGGCGGAACTCTCGAACTTCAGCGCGGCCTTGCGGAACTGGCCGGCGTTGACGGCCTTCCGGGCCTCTTTTTCGAGCGATTCCGAGCCTTCCTGGGCCCGGATGGGGGCGGCGAGAAGGAAGAGCACGCCGGCTGCCGCAAGGAGCGCGCGAATCCGCATCCGCGGATTGTAGCTATTCCTTCTTCAGCTCGATGGCAGGAAGGACGTAGACCTCTTCTTCCTTGAGGTCCACCGACCGCGCTTCGGTCCTGTGACCCGCGAGGCTCACCGAGATCTCGTGGGGACCCGCTCGCAGCATCTTCTTGATCGGCGTGCCCGAAGAGGTACCGACGAGGACGCCGTCGATACGCAGCTCGGCGCCTGGAGGGCGTACCGTAAGCGACAGGCTCGCGCGCGCCGGGAATTTCCCCGTGATCGTCAGCGGGACCGGGTTCGCGGCGGGAATCTCGAATTCTTCCGGGACCTTCGTGTACCCCGGAGCGTCGAACACCGCGACGTACCTCCCGGGCTTCAGCGTCACGCGCGTCGCGGCCGGAAGGCTCGCCGGGTGGCGCTTCCCGTTGATATAAAGCTCAGCATAGATGTTCGACTTGAACGTGACGACGGCCGTCGTCGCCACTTCCTTGACCTTTACGACCGCGGCCGGCTCGGCTCCGGCGGTTGACGCGGTCGACACGCTCGACGCGGGGACGGAGGTCGCCGGGGCCGCCGAAGACGTGTCGGCGGAAGCGAGCGGGGCGGGAGCGCCGGACGTGGAACCTGCCGGAGCGGGGGCGGATAGGGGCGCGGCCGGAACCACGGGGCGCCGGTGCTGCGCGAGGTACCAGCCTCCGCCCGCCGCGGCCACGAGGAGGATCGCAGCGAGGAAGACCTTTAGGGCCGAGCCGCCCTCTTCGCGCGCATTGCTTTGCGCGGCCGAGGCGCCGTCTGTGCGGAGGCGCACGTCCGCGAGGCGCCCCGCCGCGGGCCGCACAGGGGACGGCCCGAGGGGCGTGTCGAGAACGCGCGACGACGTGGGCGGCGCGGAGCCTCCAGGTGGCACGGAGGCCGAAAACTGGAATCCCGAGGACGGCGTCGCGACCGTCTTCTCCATGTCGGTGTCGGGGATGGGAAACGCGGGCCCGTCCGGGACGTTCTGGAGAAGGGACAGGCATTCCGTGCGCAGCTCGGCGCAGGACGAGAAGCGCTTCGTGCGGTCCTTTTCGAGAGCCTTGAGAATCATCGCGTCGAGACCGCGTGGGAGCGCGGGATCGAGCGAGCTCGGCGGCGCGGGCATCTCGTTCATGATCTTGTAGAGGACCGTCGAGATGTGGTCGCCCGTGAAGGGCTTCTGCCCGGTCACGATCTCGTAGGCGAGGACGCCGAGCGAGAAGATGTCCGTCCGCGGGTCGAGATCCTCTCCGCGGATCTGCTCCGGCGCGAGGTACGAGGCCGTGCCGAGCGTGATTCCGGTCTGTGTGAGCGTCGACTGGGAGACCATGGATTTCGCGATGCCGAAGTCCATGATCTTGACGGTTCCGTCCTCGAGGATGCGGATGTTCGACGGCTTGATGTCGCGGTGGATGATGCCCGTCGCGTGCGCGTAGCCGAGCCCGTCGCAGACGTCGATGAGGATCTGCAGCTTGCGCCCGAGGGTGAGCGGGTCCTTGCTCTTGATGGCCTTGTCGAGGTCGTCGCCGGTGAGGAACTCCTGCACGATGTAAGGCGTGCCGTCATCGGTGACCCCGAAGTCGTAGATCGTCGTGACGTTCCGGTGGTGGAGGTTGCCCGCGAACTCGGCCTCCCGGAAGAACCGCTTGCGGATCTCCTCCTCGTCGCTCTGGCAGGTCTTGATGGCGACGGCCCGCTTGATGAACGGATCCCGGCCCTTGTAGACGGTACCGAATCCGCCCACACCGATCTTCTCGACGATCTGGTACTTCCCGACCTGAGTCAGCATGGAACCGAAAAAATCGTACCACGCGTCTATCATTCGAGCATGCGGCACCGCGTTTCGAAACTCCTGGCGGTCCTCGCAATCGTTTGCACCGGCTGCGGCTCGCCGGACGCGGACCCCGCTGCCTTTACGAGCGCGCCGCTCTCTCGGGCGGCCGAAACACGCGACGTCTACCGGCCTCCTTCCGACGGAAAGGTGACGCCGGCCCAGGTGGAGACGTACTTGTCGGTCCTCGACCGCGTGCGTCTCGACATCCGCGGCGCCCGGTCCACGCCGACCGGCGACCCGCTCTCCACTTTGCCCGCCGACGTCGCGGCGGCGCAAGCCCGCGGCGTGAACGTCGAGGAGTTTCTCTGGGTGAAAGAGAGGGTGCTCGAGGCCGAGGCCGCGACGATGACGGCGAAGCTCAACGCCTCGGCTCTCGCGATGCTGGAGAAGACCCTGGCCGACCTGAAGGCCCGGCGGGCGGACGCGGCGGACGAGGGCTCCCGGTTGCTTCTCGCCGAGCAGACGGCTCAGTTCGAGGCCGAGGCCGAACGGGTGCGCCGGGAGTCGAAGGTGCGCGAGCCCGACGTCGTCCGCGCGAACGTGAAGACGCTCGAACCGTTCCGCTCGCGCCTCGCGGCCGCGCAGGAAGCCGTGGACAAGCCCCTTCTCAAGGAACCCGAGCGAGGCGCTCCGAAGGCGGACTCCCGCAAGCCGTGACGCCGG
>PLZI01000172.1:0-124 GCA_003152095.1 Acidobacteriota bacterium
TCGCGGTTGTTCGAGGGAAGGAACGAAAGGAGCGTGCGGATCTTCTGGAGGCAGTCCGCGTCCGAGTCGGCCACGATGTGCGCGACTCCCGAGACGGCCGCGTGCGTATCGGCGCCGCCGAGCG
>PLZI01000172.1:149-12209 GCA_003152095.1 Acidobacteriota bacterium
TGCGCGCGCCGCCCGAGTCGTTGAGGCCCACGACGGGTGCACCCACTTTCATCGCGAGGTCCATGACCTTGCAGATCTTCGCGGCGTTCGTCTCCGACAGCGACCCGCCGAAGACCGTGAAGTCCTGCGCGAAGACGAAGACCGGCCGGCCCTCGACACGCACGATTCCCGCGATCACGCCGTCGCCCGGAATCTCGTTCGCCGAGTCGTCCATCCCGAAGTCACGACAGCGGTGCACGACGAAGGGATCGATCTCCTCGAACGAGCCGGGATCACCGAGGAGCTCGACCCGTTCGAGAGCCGTGAGCTTGCCCGCCTTGTGCTGCTTCTCGCGGCGAGCGACGCCGCCTCCGGCACGCGCCTTCGCGCGAAGGGCCTCGAGGGCGAGCAGCCGGTCTTCGATCGAACGTGGCATGGAGCTCTCTCTTACTCGCTCAGAGGGGAATCTTCTTTTTCTCGGCGAGCATCTTCCTCGCCTTCCGGAACATCTCGGCGTAGTCGACGTTCGCTCCGCGAATCGTCGCGGCGTTCTTTTCGAGAAGCATCTTGACCTCCTCGTCGAGCGCCCTCTCGCGGGCGCGGTCCTCGGCGAGCGCGGCCTCGAGGGCGTGACGTACGGCGGCCGTGGACGTGGATTTCACGAGACCCTCGGCGACGAGACGGCGGGCCACGAAGGCCGCCTGGGCCGAGAGACGGACATCGGAAAGGGCCATGAGCTGACGAGGATAGCGCACCCCGGCGCCCAGGAAAGCCCTGTGGGATCTCGGCGCGCTCCTACAATCCCTCTCGTTGAACGACATCGTCGAGACCTTCCGCCAGGACGCCGAGGACGCGGTCCGGATCGTCTCGGGACTGTTACGCCGGGGCGAGGGTGGCGAGGCCTTCCGCGAGAGGCGACGCCGCGTCTCGTGGACCGCGACCGAGGCCGGCCTTCTCGCTCCCGCGTTTGCGGAAGAGCGCGGCACGGCCGTGCGCCTCCGCCTCGGCCGCGAGTCGCTTCTCGTCGCCCGCGACGGGGATGGGCCCGAGGCGCTTCGCGAAGCCGTGCGCGAGGCCTCGCGCCGCGCGGGTGGGTCCCCGTTCCTCAAGTCCCGGGGTCTTCCACATACGCATGGAGAAGCCGAAGCGTCCTCCGTCGACGAGGAAGAGCGCGCCGCCGAGCTCGGGGCGGCTCTTCACCGGGCGCTCCCCGACCCGCGCGGGTTCTCGCTCTCGCTCACGGTCGCGCGCGTGATCATCTCGCGTGCGGTCGTGACGGCGCGGGAGATCGTGTCGTGCGGAACCGTGCGGCGCCTCGAGGCGAGCGGCGTCCTCAGGCGCGCGAACGCGGCTCGGCCGTTCGCATTCCAGACGTCGGCTCCGTGGGCTCCGGCGCTCGACGCCCTCGCGCGCGCTCTTTCGGACGCGGCCCGGCCCGTGCCCGCGCACCGGGCCGTGGAGGGGCCGGTCGACGTCGTCTTCTCGCCCGGCGCCGCATCCGTGTTCTGGCACGAGGCGGTCGGCCATCCGCTGGAGGCGGGAGGCGGAGAGCACGGTTCGGTCCTCACGCGCGTCGCGCGGGCCGCCGTCGCCCCTCCGGGGGTCACCGTCATGGCAGACCCGACGCGCGGCGATCTCCCGGGCGCGTATCTCGCGGACGACGAGGGCACGCCCGCGCGTCCCGTCGCGCTCCTGACGGACGGGTGCGTGGACGGTCTCGTGACGGACCGCCGGGCTGCGGGGGGCGCTTCGAACGGGCATGCGCGCTGCGGCGACTTCCGCCGCCCGCCGCGCCCGCGCCTCTCCAATCTCGTCGTGTCGCCCGGACGCGCAAGAGGCGACGATCTTCTCCTGGCGTGTGGAAACGGTCTCTACGTCAGGGAGATCTCGGCCGGGCACGCGGACCTGGAATCTGGCCGCTTCACGCTCTTCGTGGAGAGCGCCGACCTCGTGCGGCGGGGTGTGCTCGGGGCGCCTCTAGGCCCCTTCGTCCTCACGTCCGACGTCCTCTCGGCGCTGCGCCACCTCCATGCGGACTGCGGCGACGTGTCGCACCCCGCGAGCGGGCTCGGACTGTGCGTCAAGGGAGGCGAAGGCGTCGCCGTGGGCGGAGCGTCGCCCTCCATCCTCATCCGCGGCCTCACCGCCGTGCGAGGCCGTTCATGAGAGGCGGGCACGACGGTCTCCTCGAGCGCCTGCTCGCAAGCGCTCGAGGAGACGTCGCGGCGGGCGAGTCTGCCGAAGTCTACGAGCGCCGCGGGACGTCGATCGAAATCGTCGAGGACGCGGAGGGCATGCGGTTGTCTGTCGTGAAAGAGCGCGGATTCGCACTGCGCCTCTTCCGGTCGGGGCGCACCGCGTTCGCAGCCTCCCCGCCGGAGGCCGTGGAGGGCCTTCCGGCCGAGGCGCGCCTCGTCCTCGGCCGGGCGCGCACGCGCCGCGGAGCCCGCGCCACGGGGCCCGTCGCGGGCCGTGACGCCTCCGCTCCGCCCTCCCCTCCGGACGAGGCGTCGGCCCGCGCGCTCCTCGCGTCTTTCCGGAGCGACCTTCTCGCGGCGGGTGAGGGCGCCGTGTCCCTCACCGAAGCGGTCCTCACCGCCGGGGCTCGCACGGAGCGCGTCGTGACGACGGCCGGACGGGACGTCGCCTTCGGCAGCGCGATGGCCACACTCGTCGCGACCGTGACCGGACGGACCGCCGCCGGCAGCCTATCGGCGCGCGTGCTTGCGTCGGCGCCGCGGCCCGAGGAGCTCTCCCTCTCCCGGCTCGCGCACCATGCCGTGGACCGCGTCCTCCTCCCGCTCCGCGGCCGGCCGCTCGCGCCCGCCCGCGGCGACCTGCTCCTCGACCCGAACGTCGCGGCGCCGGTCGTGGGCCGCCTCGCCCCAGCCTTCTTCGGCGACGACGGCGACGCGCTCCTCGCGTCGCGAACGCGCGACGGACGCGACGCGTTCGCCGCGCCCGTTCTTTCCCTCGTCGACGACGCGACGATTCCCGGCGGACCCGTGAGCGCGACGCACGACGGCGAGGGAACAGCTCATGCGCGCACCGTCGTCGTGTCGCGCGGGATCGCCACCTCACGACTCTCGGACGCCGCGGCGGCCGTCCGCCTCGACCAGCCGCCCACCGGCAACGCCCTGCGGCGCGCCTACACCGAGCCGCCGGCGATCGGCGTCACGAATTTCTTCGTCGATCCGACGGCCGGCGTCGCGCCGCTCGAGCTTCTCCGGGCTCTTGCCCGCGGCTTCTATGCGGCCGTCCTCCTCTCGCGGCCCGAGGTGGACCTCGCGGCGGACCGCTTCCGCCTGCACGCGGCGGGCTACTGGGTGGAGAAAGGGCGCGCGACCGAGGCGATCTCCGAGACGCTCGTGGAAGGCCGCCTCTCGGAGCTTCTGCGCGCCGTCGAGGCCGTTGGAGACGATCTGAAGTTCGTGCCTTCGGGCGCGGGCGGCGCGGGGTCGCCGACGCTCTTCGTGCCGAAGTGGAAAGGGGCTTGATTGCCCTGAGGCCGCCTCAGCCCACGCCCGGCCCGACCGGACGGGGCATCGGTGTCGGAACCGGAGCCGGAGCGTCCTCTCCCCCGGCCGCGTCCGGCTGCACGCGTCTGGGCGGCGCGGGACCGGCCGGAGACTGCACGGGGAAGTCCGGCGGAATGGGCTCGTTCGCGCGGGTGAACTGCGGTGAGGCCATCGGGGCGGGCGTCGGGCGGCTCGCGCTGACCGGAGGCACCGACGTCACGACCGCGCCGCCGGACGCGGGCTTCGCGGCGCGGTCGTCCGGCGGCGCCTGCGCGCCTGCCGGCACGGGTCCGCCCAGGACGGCGGATACCGCGACGCGCCCCTGCTGGAAGGAGGTCACGAGGTCGGCCTGCGCCATCTGTTCCGTCGCGGGGAGCGCAAGGCGCTGCACCCTGCCTTCGAGCGTCTCGAGCAGGACACGACCCTTCAGGCGCGAGTACGCCGCGAAGGGGTTCCTTCGCACGTCGAAAAGCGACGTGTCGACGCGAAGGGACGTTTTGTAAGCGGCGATCGCGGCGGAGACATGATCGCGCCGTTCTTCGGCGTAGCCGAGCATCCACCATGCGGCCCAGTTGCCCGGCGCTCGCGAAACGGCCTTGTGAAAAGAAGAGGCGGCGCTCCCCCACTCGCCTTGCATCGCGTGGACGAGGCCGGCGTTGTACAGCGGGCGGCCGGTCGCCTTGTCGAGCTTCGCGGCGAGAGCAAATTCGCGAAGGGCGTCCCGCCAGAATCCGTCCCGCGCGATGAGGCATCCGAGGTCGTTGTGCAGCGACGCGTCGTCCGGCGTCTTCACGAGGCGCTCGAGCAGGTCGAGCGTCGCGCGGTGCTGGGGGATCCCCGGGTCGAGGAAGCCCCGGTAGACGTCACGAGCGGCCAGGGGCCCGGCGAGAGCGGCACACAGGGCGAGCGCGCCGGCGAAGCGCGCGCGGCGATCGACGATCATGGCGTTCCTTTCGTCGGCGCCGGAAGAGCGCGGCCGACGAGCCGCACTTTCCCGTCGCGCACCTGAACGTCGAAGGCGAGGCGCGAGGCGCCCGTGGTGGAACGGATTTCGGCGGCCTGCTTTTTCACGAGCTCCTCGAATCGGTCAAATCGGAGGCGCGAGACGTCCTCGCCGGTCCTTGCGCGCGCCGCGCAGTACCGCTCGAAGAGGGACCTGATATCGCCCCGCCCGAAGCCTTTTACGGAACCCGAGGTCCCCGCGTCGGCACGTGGAGGGGGGGCGGGTTGCTCGGCCGGCCGCCCGAGGGCCGAGGGCCGGACCTGGCCGCGGCCTTCCTCCCTGGCGATCAGCCGCTTCTCCCACAGCTCCGAGAAGGCGGTGAAGCGGCCCTGGACCGCCTGCAGGCGAAACCGCTCAGCCGCCTTCTCGACGGTGACATTGCCGATCCGGCGAAGGATCTGCTCGACCTTCTTGCGGGCCAGAACCGGAGGCACCTTCAGCTCGCCCGAGAAGAAACGCTCGTAGTCCACCTTGAGCGACGCCAGGCTCTGCTCGAGGAGGTTGAGGTCTTGCGCGATCGAGACGGCCATCCGCGAAAAGTAGTCTACATTCGACGTGCATGGATCCGGCGTCCTCACGGCCTCCCGCCATGGACCGCCTCCTCGAGAGCGATTCCGGGAGGGTTCTGGTCGCCCGTCACGGGCGAGCCCGCGCTAAAGAAGCCCTCCGTGAGGCGGCCGCGCGCTGGCGCGCGGGGGGGTCCTCGGGCGCCGGCGCGACCGAGCTCATCGTGGCCGCCGCCTCCCGCGCCCTCGACGCCCGGCCCCCGGCCGGGCCGCGCCGCGTCATCAACGCGACGGGAGTTCTCCTGCACACGAACCTCGGGCGCGCCCCGCTCGCCGATGAAGCCATCGCGGCGGCCGGCCGCGCCGCCGGATTCTCGACGCTCGAATACGACCTGGCGGCCGGAACGCGTGGAAGGCGCGGGGACCACGTCCGGCCGCTCCTGCTCGCGCTCTTTGCTTCGGGGCGGGACGACGTCGACGCCCTCGTCGTCACGAATGCCGCCGCGGCGCTCCTCCTTGCCCTCGATACGCTCGCGAATGGGAAGAGAGTGGCGGTTTCGCGAGGAGAGCTCGTCGCAATCGGCGGCGACTTCCGCGTGCCCTCGATCCTCGCCAAGAGCGGCGCCTCGCTCCACGAGGTAGGCACCACGAACAGGACGACGCCCCGAGACTACGAGGAGGCGCTCGACGCCGGTGCGAGCGCGATTCTCAAGGTCCGTCCCTCGAACTACCGCATCGTGGGGTTCACGGAAGAGGTCGATCTCCGGGCGCTCGCGGCCCTCGCGCACGGCCGCGGTGCACTCGTGATCTACGACGCCGGGGCGGGCGCTCCCGCGCGCTTCGCCGAACCGGCTCTCGCGGACGAGCCCGTGCCGATCGAGGCCCTCGACGCGGGCGCCGATCTCGTCTGCTTCTCGGGCGACAAGGTCCTCGGCGGCCCGCAGGCGGGAATCCTGCTGGGAAAGAAGGATCTCGTCGCGCGCGCCTCGGCGAACCCGCTCGCCCGCGCGCTGCGCCCGGACAAGCTCGTCCTCGGGGCGCTCGCCGCGACGCTCGACCTGCATCTCTCGGGGCGCCGCCTCGAGATTCCCTTCCACCGGATGATCGCAGCCCCGCTCGCGGAGCTGGCCCGGCGCGCGGAGGCGCTCGCCGCGGCGGCGCGAGCGGCCGGCCTCACGGCCGTGGCCGTGGAATCCGTCGCCACGGCGGGAGGCGGTGCCGGCGCCGAGTCCACGCTGCCCTCGAAAGCTGTCGCGCTCTCGCACCCCGCGCGTTCCGCGGACGGCCTTGCGGCGGCGTTGCGCGCTGGAGAGCCGCCCGTCATCGCGCGGATCGAGGAAGGCCGCGTCCTCCTCGACCTCCGGAGCGTCGCCGAATCCGAGGACGAAGAGGTCGTCCGCGTGCTCGAGGCGCTCGAAAGCTAGATCCCCAGCTCCTTCATCTTCTGGGCGAGCTTTCTGAGCGGCACGCCGAGGTCTTCGGCGGCGCGCGTCTTGTCGCCGCCCGAGGCCTCGAGAGCGCGCCTGATGCGCGCCGCTTCGCCCGCCTGTCGCCACCTTTCGGCGGTGTCTTCGAGCGTTCCGTCGAGTGAGGGATGCCGCGGCTCCGTCTCGCCCGCCACGCCGACGACGATGTCCACCGGCCGGATGACGTCCCCGCGGGCCAGGAGGACGGCCCGCTCGATGGCGTTGCGCAGCTCCCGCACGTTGCCCGGCCAGTCGTGCGCCGCGAGCCTCTCGAGCGCGCCCGGCGAGAAGGCAGGTACCTTCTTTTTCACCTGGCGGGCGGCGGTGGCCGCGAATCCGTTCGCGAGCGCGGGGATGTCTTCCTTCCGCGCGCGGAGCGGCGGCAGCCGGACCGGAAAGACGTCGAGGCGGTAGAAGAGGTCCTCCCGNNCACCGTGCCGCCCACGCGGAGAAACGTGCGCTCCTCGACGGCCCGGAGGAATTTGGCCTGCGCGGCGGGCGGCAGCTCGCCGATCTCGTCGAGGAACAGCGTCCCTCCGTCCGCGAGCTCGAAGCGCCCGGCGCGCCGCTCGCTCGCGCCCGTGTAGGCGCCGCGCTCGTGCCCGAAAAGCTCGTTCTCGACGAGGCTCTCCGGCAGCGCGGCGACGTTCACGGCGACGAACGGCCCCAACGCCCGCGGCGACAGCGCGTGAACGGCGCGCGCGAACAGCTCCTTGCCCGTGCCCGACTCGCCCGTCAGGAGGACCGTGACGTCCGAGGCGGCGGCCGGACGGATTCGCTCCAGGGCCTCGGCGAGCGCCTGGGACGTGCCGACGATCTCCGGCATTCCCGTCAGGCCCGCCTCGGCGGCGAGAAGAGTGTGCGCGACGGCCGAGCGGCGCGCACGCACGTGCCTTTCGACGAGCAGCAGGAGAAGGTCCGGGTCGACGGGCTTGCTCAGGAAGTCGGCCGCTCCCATCTTCATCGCGGTAACCGCCGTCTCGACGGTGCCGAATCCCGTGAGGACGACGACGGGGAGCGCCGCGTCGGACGCCGTCGCCGCCTTGAGCACGGCGAGGCCGTCGGCACCCGGCATCTTGTAGTCCGTGAGGACGAGCGTGTAGCGGCGGCCCTCGGCGAGACGGCGCAGCGCCTCCTCGCCCGTCGCGACCGCCTCCACGCTGTAGCCTTCGCGCGTCAGCGTCTCCTCGAGCATCGCGCGGAGAGACTCCCGGTCCTCGACGAGCAGGATTTCCGCGGGCATCGGAAGAGGGGGATCCAGTCCCCGGTCAGGTGCCCGGAGGCTTCGCGGAGGACTTCGGTGCTTCCGAACCCGGAATGAACGTGCCGTTCGCCGGATTCCCGGTCGGCGCGTTCGCCGCCGGCGGCGCGATGTCGGGCCGCGGTATCGGCGTGAAAATCGGAGCTGGCGACGGGGTCGGCGCGGGGGTCGCCTCGGCTTCGGGCTCCGGCTTTGCGGCAGTGCCGCCCGGCGCTTTCGCGTCGCCCGCCGCCTTGACGGGGATACGGACCTGCCATTGAGGCATGTAGCGGTACGACGCGGCCTCCCCCTCCAGCGGAGCGCTCGCCGTGAACGTCGACTTCTCGCCGGGCGCGAGCGTGTCCTTCGCGAGCTGCGCGAACGCGGACGAGAACGTCTTTCCGTCCTTGCTGACGAGCTGCACCGTGACCGCGACGCCCGCGACCTCCGCGCCTCCGCTGTTGATCACCGAGCCGGTGAACGCGTAACCGTCCTTCGAGCGGGTCACGGACGTGTTCGCGACGTCGACCTTGCCCTCGCCGCCGCCTTCCTTCTTCTCCCCGACCTCGTCGGCGGATCCGTGCGCGATGGTGTCGTCCGTGAGGACGACTGCGGCCCTGCGGCCGCCTTTCTGCTTCGCCGCTTCGGCGGGAGTGAGCGGCTTCGGAACGCTCGGGGTCGGCGGCGGCGTGGCCGCGGCGGCGCGCGCCTTCTCGGCTGCCGTCTTCACCTGATCGATCTCCGAAAGCGGAATCGAGAGCAGTACGCCGTCCGTCGTGGTGAGGAGCGCGAGGCTGCCCTTCGCGACGAGCGGCTTTTTCGTCACGATCCGGCGCCCATCCTTGAGCCAGATCTCGTCGGCCCCCGCGATGCCGGCGAGGCACGCGAGAAAGGCCACCGCCAGAACAAGCCGTCGCATGGGATCTCCTTTCCGGGTCAAGAGCACTCGCATTTTACACCGGGGCGATGCTCAGCGGGGCGCGGCGGCCGCCGGCGCGCGCGGCGAGAGCTGGGCCTCGCGCGACGCGCGCTCGAACAGGATGCGGCGGCTCTCGGCGGGATCCCATCCGACCGGCTCCGCGCCGGGGAGCGACCCGGCCAGGGGAGCGTTCAGGAGAGGCGGGAGATCGGCCGGCGGCCGTGGTCCGTCCCCGCGCACATAACGGTTCTCCGACTTGGCGGCCAGCGCGATCTTCAGCGCGCGCAGGACGGATCTTCCGGCCGGATCGACGAGCTCGGCGGCTCTGGGCGCCGGACTCCCGGCCGTGTCGCCCCGCCACGTGAGGGCATCTCCCGCGCCGGCAAGTCCCCAGGCGACCTGGAAGTCCTCGACGTCCTCGCCCACCCGCGCGATCTCCCAGCGATCGTCTCCGGCGAACCGAGCGACGGCCAGGTACGGGTGAGGGAATCGCATCGAATCCGGATCGCTCGTCACGACATAGTCAGGCGGACGGCCTTCGGCCCCCTGCGCGACGAACCAGACGAGGTCGTCGAGGAGCCCTCCGCTCACGAGCTCTCCGAGCGCAAGGGCCGCATTCGCTTCGCCGCGCGGGTTCAGGCCTATGGCCTCCCGGTCGGTGAAGTCGAGGACGAGATCCAGTGCCCGCGCCGAGATCCGGGAAGGACTCCACTTGAGCACGAGGGCGACGGCATAGCGGCCCGAGGAATCGGCCACGAGGAAGAACCGCTTCCCGCGTGGCGTGCCGCCCCCGAGCCGCTCGATCACGGACGGAAGCTCTTCCGCGTGATCACCGTCCTGCCGTGGCGCACTTGCCCGAAGGTCGACCGAGGAAGCGTCCCGGCGGATCTGGTCCGCGACACTCGTCCCGTCCGGTCCCCGCGACGGCCCAAGGGCGAGCAGGGAGGACCGGATCACCCCCCGAAGGCCGATCTGGTCGGTGCCCGCTCGAACGGCGACCGGGACTCCGGCCGCGTCGCGGTAGCGGCTGAAGTCCCGCGCGGTGGTGTTGTCCTCGACCGGACGAATGGCCTCGCCGGGAATCACGCCGCCGCGACCTGCGCCTTCCAGGTCGCGCGAGAAGGCGCGGACCGCGGCCTCGAGAACACCGCCGAGACCGGGGCCTTCCTTTTCGACGACGAGGAGTCTCGTCCTGAGGTCGATCAGCCGGACCGCCACGACGACGACCACGGCAAGGAGAAGGAGGATCAAGGCGAGCTCCCGGACGGAGAAGCCCCTCGCCCGCATGAACGGCCTCGACCCCACGATCACGTGCGAATACTAGCGGGAGTTCTCCTCTTTGCCTTCTCTGCCTTCTCTGCCCTCTCCGGCTTACTTTTGCTCCTTCCACCACAGGGGGACGAAGTTCGTCGTGCCGGGCAGGGAAGGCCGATCGATATTGACCTGATACAGCGTCGCCGACGCATTCCCGATGCCGCTTTTCGGGGCGAAGGCGCCCTTCGCCGTAACGACGAACCCACTCGCTGCCCCCGGACCTGCGGCGTAGACGGTCGTGGTGGCGAACGCCAAGGGCGACGCCGTGAATTTCTGGGCGATGATGTACGAATAGCCGGTACAGCCGAAGTCCGGGTCGTAGGCGGTGAAGAGAGCCTCGTGCGAGCCCGTGACCAAATTGACGACAAGGAGCGGCGAGGACGTGAGCTGGGTGTGGAGTCCGAGGCGCGTGTGACCGCTCGAGTACGTCGGATCGCTCGTGCTGAGAGAAATTCCGTTCGTTTCTCCTCCGATGACTTTCTGTAGGACCTGCGCCGAGCTCAGCGTCGTGCCGAAGCTGGGATTCGTGATTTTGAGGGGATTCGTCGCGACGAACAGGCTTGGGATGAACGGGGGAAGCGTGCTGTCATAGCCCGAGCCAGCGGGCGGAGCTACCGACGAATCCCGATTCACGTTCCAGCCCGAGACGGTGGGGCTCGTCTCGTAGAGGCTGCCGCTCCCCAGGGCGTAGACCTGTAAGCCCTGCGTTCCGATTCCGTTCACCGACGGCGAGTAGTAGATCGGCTGCGGGCTTCCCGCCACGGCGTTGAGGTCGATGAGAACCTTCGAGGTTGGATTCGTCCAGTCGCCCCAGAGGGCATTCAGGCGGCCGTTCGTATCCGCCTGCACGGAAAGATCCGCGAGGTTATCCGGTTGGAAGCCCGCGGCGGTCGTCTGGAAGAAGCCCGAATCCGCGATCGTCTGAAGGCCCACGAGCGGGCCCGAAGTATTCGACGCCGCGACAGGCGAGATTGCCGTCGTCGACAAAAGCTTGCCGTCCGTCGGATCGACGACGAAAACGTCCGCATTCTTCTGAGCGTTGTAGAGGCTACTCGGGTTGATTCCCGCGCCGAAGGTCATTTTGCTCGTCGTGAACGTGTCGTTCGCGACCGCGGGCACGCTCCAACTGCCGAAGAGGCCGGGGTAGTCCAAGGGGTTCCCCGTCGTGGCGAAGGACCTCCTCGTCCAGAGGATTTCCACGGGCTTCGAGGCGTCGTAGTTCGGGTCGGCGGGCACGATGGGAAATGCCGGAGAGGGGCGGCCCGGATAGGGGTGCGTGACGTCGATCGCGGCGACGACGTCCCCTCCCGGTCCCTCGGTCAGGAACCCGACTGTCTTGTAATTGTTTATGACGTTGCCCCCTACCGTACCAAACCAGATGTCCGTGTATCGGAGAGAGCTCGCGACGCCCCAGATGTGGTCGTCGGGCGAGGCCGACTGTCCGGTTTCGGTTTGGGAGGCATTTGGATGGGTGGGATCGGTTTTGCCGTCGACGTAGTTCTTGTAGAGGTTTACCTGGTTGCCAATCAGATTCGGGGGCAGGAGTGCCATCACTTCGGAGCCGTCGTCGAGGTCGAACGCATGCAGCATTCCGTCGTCGGTACCCACCCAAACGAGCGAGCGCCGGGTCGCGTAAGTGTTCTCGAAGGGCTTGTGATTCACGACGTTCGCCGCCTGGAAGTAAGGCAGCGGAGCGTTCACGGTCGCGGGCGTCGAGTTGATGGGCGCTCCCAGAAGCCAATTGCGCTTCGTACCGGTCAGGGTCCCGTCGTTGCCGCGAATGAAATCGACGACCGCGGCCGTCATCCCGCAGCTCGCGCAGAGGGCATTGAGGGCCGGGGCCTGACCCACGGCGAGCGGGATCAGATTGCCATTGGACGGATCCCACGTGTAAAGCTGCCGGAGCGCGGGCGTCGGCTGCCAAGGCTGTGTCGGCGCGTTCAGGACGGCGGCCGCGTCCCAAAGCGGCACAAGGTTGTTCGAATTCGTCGTATCGAACGCCCGGAGGTGGCCATACCAGGACGGAAACGCCGTCGACGGCAGGATGACCGTATTCTCGTGCCCGGTGGCGCCTGCCGCCGAGACTGAAGCGCTCGTCGTGTAGTCACCGACCGC
>PLZI01000172.1:12239-14131 GCA_003152095.1 Acidobacteriota bacterium
GGAAACCGGCATCGCCATTGGGCGCGCTCGCGTCCGTGCGGCCGCGATACGCGGTCCGGTTCAGCTCGCAGCGGCTGACGTCGGACGAGATCCCGACCACGAACGTCCGCGCTCGAATGACCGGGGCTCCGGCAAAAGCCTGGTGCCCGTCCAGATACATGGCCTCCGCGGCTCCCGGAGGGTAGTTCAGGAAATCTGTCCCGGTCGTGTCAATTGAGCAGGGCTTCCCCGTCGAGTCCCATTCCTTGTTCGCTGGGCTGCCGGTATTGCCGAGATTCGACGCGCCGTCGGTGCAGAGAATGACGCCGAGAGGCCGGTTACACGCCGCCTTGGGGTCCGCGTTCCACGTCGCCGTCAGGGAGACGTCCGCCGCAACGAGGGCGTCCGTCGTCGGCGTGCCGCCACTGACCGAGAGGCCCGCAAGTTGCGAGGTGGTCGCAGTGAACATCTTGAGGCGCATCGAGTCCTCGATGGCGCTGACGTCGCCCTTGCCGCTGTCTACGATCTTGACTTTAGCGATCTCTTTGATGATCGGAGTGAGGCCGTCCGAGTTGAACGTCACGAGTCCCCAGTTCACAAGGTCTGCCGAGTTGCCGACGATGTCGCGAGAGCCGTTCAGGGTCCAGCTCGGCTGGGTGGGCTGGCTGACGCCTCCGGCAGCGTAAGTTCCGTAATACGTCACGGGTCCCGGTTGGAGTCCAACGACGGGCGTCGTGGTTGTCTGGGCGGTAATGGAGGCACCGCCCTTCGTCAGCCAGCCGACGTCGAAGACCTTGGGCTGACCCGTCTGCCCCGGGATCGAGTCTCCAGTGAGCGGAGTAAGGTCCATGACCGGAAGAGGCGGACCGGGGTCGGGACCGTAGACAATGTCGTTCGCGGGAGCGGGTCCGTAGCCGTAGTTCAGCGTCCAGGCCCAGCCATCGTACGTACCCGGCGATCCGTAAGGCGCGGCGACGAAAATCGTAGGGGGAATGGGCGGAACGTTGCCGTAGTCACCGTCTTCCCAGGCGATCGACCCCGTCGTATCGGAATTCGGGTGATACAGCGGCGGGTTCAGGGGGTCGTATGTCGGGAGAGGTATGGCCTGCGAGTTCGGGTCGGGGAAGTCCCAGGTTCCCTTCGAGTACCAGATCCCGGGGTGCTCACCCTCGACATCCGTCGCGGTCGGCGCCAGGCAGGCCGGCCCTTTGACGGGGTCGTCGCAGTCATGGTTATAGGTCGAAACCGTCGCTCCCGAGGGGTTCGTGTAATTCCACGCACCCGAAATGCTGTGGGCGATAGGGTCCGGCCAGTCAGTCTGGTTCCCGTTGCCAGGGGCCGTGTAGTCCGTATACGTCGTCACGGAATTGCCAAGGACGTTCTTGAGGACCGCAAGCCGCGACGGGCGTTCCCACCTGAGCGCGTAACGCCACCGGTGACACGCGTTCTGGCCGTTACCGTTTTGCTGCGCTGTTGGTGCCAACGTCGGAGTGGGCGTGGGCGGGGCCAGAAGGGCTGCGAGAGAGAGCGCGACGCCATGAGGCTCGCGCGGCAGGAGGGACTCGAAGGACTCCGCGTCCGACGCCAGCCCCGTCATGTCCTGGCCCGCTCCGTTCCACGCGACGATCGCCACCGGCTCCGGGAGGCCGCGGCGAGCGGAGGACGGCGCGATCGGCGCACGCGCCGCCGGCTCCGCGAGACCTCGGCTATCTGAAGAGGCGACGGTCGTCTCGCCGCCCGGATGGGCGAGCGGGTTCCTCGGGAGACGAAGGTCCGTCAGCCTCGGCGTCCGCGTCGGCGTCGGCGTGGGCGTGTTCGTCGGCGTGTATGTGAACGTCGGGGTCGCCGTCGGCGTGTTCGTGGGCGTCGGGGTCGCAGTCGGCGTGTTCGTGGGCGTGTTCGTCGGCGTGTTC
>PLZI01000070.1 GCA_003152095.1 Acidobacteriota bacterium
AGGTCGCCCACCGAGGCGAGACCCCAGCGCGCGAGTGTCTCGACGATCTCGGCCTCGGGGTCCAGCTTCGCGAGCGGCAGCGGCGCGAGGAATGCGGCCTCGCCACCCGCTAGCACGGTCACGGGGGAGCTCGGCAACGTCGCGGCCACGCGCGCGGCGAGCTTGCTCGACGCGAGGCCGCAGCGCGCGGGCAGCGACTCCCGCTTCGCGGCGGCGATCAGCGCGAGGCCGAGGTCGCGCTCGTCGGGGAAGAGGCGCTCGAGGCCGTCCACGTCGAGATACACGACGCCGTCGCCCGCGTCCTCCACGCGCGGCGACACCGTGCCGGCCACGTCGAGCAGCGCCTCCTGCGCGGCGCGCTCGCTCTCGGTGTCGCGCGCGCGGGCGAGAAGGTCGGGCACGAGCGCCCGCGCCTGAGGCAGCGTGAAGCCCGGGCGGATACCGGCCTTGCGCGCTTTGCGCGTGGCCGCGACCACGTGAGCGGCCGTCCCGTTCCCTTCGCACAGGACGACTGCTTCGTCCTTCAGCGCGGGCTCGCTGCGCAGCCGCGCGGCGAGGGGGAACAGCGGCACGACGAGACACGCGAGGCGGGGAGCCATGAGAGACGAATTTTTCTGCTGCTCCGCGCCCGCTGTTCGTTCCATGCCTGTTGTGGCCGCGCTTTCATCAGGTTGAATTTCTTAGAAGGTAAATATCCCCGGCTCCCGGACCCTCTCAGCGCCCGAATGCAGACAAATGGCCCGAAAACGCGACGGCGTTCTCTTTTTCTTTTTCTTCCCTTTCTAAGCAAATCTTTCTTTCTTTCTTCCCCGCCTGGACTGCTTCCAGCAGGGAGAGATTCAGCAAGCTCGTTTTTTCTTTCATGTTCGCGTCCCGCGTCTTCTCGAGCACGAGGCGCGAGGACAGGCCGTCGAGGAGCGAGCGGTCCCACCCCACCCGCGCCGCATCGGCCGCGAGGACGATGCGCGCCGCGGTGCCCGTGACGCGGGTGGGCGCGAGGACGAGGAGTGCCGCGTCGTGAAAGCGCGCACGGCGCGCGAGGCGCAGCCATACGGCGTCGCCTGCGCTCTGCCTGAAGACGCGCGCGAGCCCGAGATCGAGGATGACGAGCGCGAAACCCGTCGCGAGGACGGTCTCGGCTGCGGCGAGCGCCATCTTCAACCCGCGCGGGCGCAGCCACAGCACGCGCGAAAGCTCGGCGCCCGCGGCGGCCGCGCCCTGTGGGTCGAAATGATCGCCGGGGTCCACGAGCGCGGCGGCTTCGCCCGTCTGCGTCGCCGCGGCGAGCGCGGAGAGCGCCACGGAGAAGCGGCCCGAAGACGCGCGCCCCGACATCTCCACGAGCGTCCCGCGCGGCAGCCCGCCCCCGAGAAGGCGGTCCAGCCCCTCGATGCGCGTGGGCAGGAATTCCGGCGCGAGCCGCTCGCGGGAAAGCCCGGCGGCGGTGGTCAGCCGGGCGGCGATGCCTTGCGGTAGGTCCTGCAGGACGGGGAGCAGGGCGGAGAGAGGCAGCGCCGACACGCGGTAAACGTAGGTCCGTCGAAAGCGTAAGTCAAGCGTAAGTTTTTATCGCTGGGGAAGGCGTGGGGCGGCGAGCAGGAGGGCGCACGCGGCGATCAAGGCGGCGCGGCGGGAGGAAGTCACGTCATGCCCGCCTCGCCGGCGCGATGAAACGGCCTTGGGAGTTCCTCCATCGTGTCAGGCAGCGCCCCCCGTCATGTTCTTTGGTTCGGGGCGCATGTAGGTGAGCGAGTGGTGGGCGAGAAGAATCCCGCCTTGGGAGAAACATTCGGCGACACCGTGGCAGAGGCGGGCGCCGAGCCTGAGGACGCGCGCCGTGCACGTGATCGGCTCGCGACGACCGCTACGAAGAAACGAGGTCTGCATGCTCACGGTCACGGAGGTGTCGTGAAGCCCCCGTTTCGTCTTGATGGCGAGCCACATGGCGACGTCTGCGGCCGTCATGAAAACCTGGCCGCTGAGGATGCCGCCGGGCCGCTCAAACAGCGGATTGAATGGCACGAGGAGAGTGCAGGAGCCCGGCTCGATGCTCTGAATCTGAAAGTCGAAGGCTCGGGTGAAGGCGGAATGCTCGGTCAGCAGAGATTGGAGCGCGTCGACGGTGACGCCCTCATGAAGCAGATCGAGTTTCATTTTCGCAACCCCTGTCGGATAATCGTAACCGGAGGTTCTGTTCATTGCTCGAGCCTGCTGCCTATCTCGAACCGCGCCGGAGTCCGCGCGTCGCGCTCCGGATTCCCATCGCACTGCGCTGGGAAGGGCACAGGTTCAGCGGGTCGACACTCGTCGTGAACTGCCATGGCGCGCTCATGTACGCGCAGCAGAACCTCCTGGTCGGTGAAATTTTCGAGCTGGAGAACGTGCGGACGCGCGTGTTTTGCCACTGCCGGGTCGTTTGGCAGCGCGGCCTCGATCAGACCGGCTTCTTCAAGCTGGGGGTCGAGATGCTGGAGGCGCGTCCGGCGATGTGGGGCCCGGACTATTCCATGGCTCTGGCTTCGGCTCGGCCGCAAGACTCCGCAGGCTGAACCCTCCCACCACCAGAAACACGAGCCCCAGCAGCGTGATCGGCACGAACGAGAGTGCGTGCGAGACGAGCGCGAACGCCGCTGCTGTGTTTTTCGAGACGTCATAGAAGCCCGTGAGCGCGTACGCGACGGCCGTGTGATAGCCGCCCACGCCGCCCGGCGTCGGGATGGCGAGGCCGAGGACGGCCCACGTGAGGACGAAGAAGGCGACGGGGAAGGGAAATACGAGGTCGAACGCACGCATCGTCGCCCAGATCTGGAAGCCGATGAGCGTCCACAGGAAGAGCGAGGCGGCCGCGACCACGAGGACCTCGCGCAGCGAGCCGAGCGAGCCGAGGCCGTCGAGGAACGACAGGAGGATCGACTCGAGCTTCGCGCCGATCTTCGCGGGCAGCGGCTTCAGCAGCGGTTTCACGAGGCGGTCGGTGCGTTCGGGCTTCGCCGCGAGGAAGACGAGGAAGGCGAGGCCGAGGAGCGTGCCGAGGCCGAGCAGGGACGCGGAGCGGCGCAAGAGCTCGAAGCGCCCGGCCTCGTCGCCGCCCATGCGCGACGGCGCCCATCCGATCGCGTAGACGACGAAGAGGATGATGACCGTGACGAGGTCGATGAGGCGCTCGAGCGCAATGGAGGCGAGGCATGGGGCGACGGGAAGTCCGGCGGTCTTCGCAAGGGCGACGGGGCGCACGATTTCGCCGGCGCGCGCGGGAAGCAGCGTCGAGGCCGCAAAGCCGATGGCGGTAGCCGAGTTGAGCTGCAGGGCCGAGGGGCGCCCGGCCTTCTTCAGCAGCAGCGCCCAGCGCCACGAGCGGAAGAGCGGCGTGCCGAGGAGGCCCGCCGCGGTCGCGACGACGAGCCAGCCGACGTGCGCGGCGGCGATGGCGCGGCCGACGGCGGCGAAATCCAGCGTCCTCAGGAAGAGGACGAGAAGAATCGCAGCGAGTGAGAGCGAGATCGCGACGCGGAGAGTCTTGCCCGAAGCTGCCACGTGTCGATGGTAGCCCACGGGTGCGGTACGCTCGCGGCGTGCGCGTGGTTCCGGTGTATTTCGATCCCGTCGTCCTCCGCCACGACCCTGGCCCCTACCACCCGGAGACGGCTCATCGGCTGCAGGTCGTCGTCGAGACGTTTCGGCAGGACGGGCGCCGCGTCGAAGCGCCGCCTGCCCCCGAGCGCACGCTGAAGGCCGTCGAGCGCGTGCACGACCCGGCCTACGTGCAGCGCCTCGCGGCGCTGTGCCGCCATGCGCCGGCCGATTTCGAGGGGCCGTTCGCGCTCTTTGACTGCCCCGACAACCCGATCTCGGCGGGCACGTTCGAGGCGTCGCTGCGGGCCGTGTCGCTCACGCTCGCCGCGACGGACACGGTCGTCGCCGGACGCGCGGCGTCGGTGTTCGTGGCCGCGCGTCCGCCTGGGCACCACGCGTTCGCCTCGCGCGCGATGGGCTACTGCTTCCTGAACACGATCGCGATCGCCGCGAAGGATCTCATCGAGCATCACGGGGTCTCGCGCGTCCTCGTAGCCGACTTCGACGTGCATCACGGCAACGGAACGCAGCAGCTGTTCTGGGAGGACGGGCGGGTGGCGTACCTCTCGGTGCACCGGTATCCCTTTTATCCCGGCACCGGCGCGGCGGATGAGGAAGGAGTGGGACGCGGCCGCGGCGCCACGAAAAACGTGCCGCTGCCCGCGGGTGCGGGCGACGCCAAATACGCGGGCGGGTTCGCGGTGGCGCTCGAAACGCTCTCCGAGCGCTTCCGGCCCGAGGTCGTGCTGGTGAGCGCGGGATTCGACGCGCACGCGTCCGACCCGATCGGCGGCATGCGGGTGACGACGGAGGGCTTCGCGTGGATGACGCGCGCCCTCGAGGACGTGGCCGAGGCGTTCGCGGGGGGGCGCATCGTGTCGCTGCTCGAGGGCGGTTATCACCCGGAGGCCATGGCGGCGTCGGCCGCCGAACACGTGCGCGTTCTCGCGCGCACGGGCGGCCTGATGTAGCCCGCGCCTCCGCGCGTCGCTTCATCGAGCAACTTCCGATTTGACAGAACCTTTCGCGAGGGATAAACTCCATTTGCGTCAATCTCTCTATTCGTCGGTTTTTGGCCGAGCGTTTCCCGGAATCTCTCGATGCACGGAGGCTCGTGATGAAGCGGAAGGCCCTCATCCTCCCAGTGATCGCCGCGGGCGCGGCGCTGCTCGCGGCGCCTCACGCCGAGGCGCTTCGCGCGGAGCCGCGGGCGCTCGTCTGCCCCTCGCAAACTCTGGGCTCCATTGACGTTCCGGTCGACGGAGACACGGTCTCCGGCTACGTGCAAGTGATCGGCTTCGCGCTCGACGGCAATCAGGTGTCCAACGTCGATGTCTTCGTGGACGGCACCGATCCCTCGAATGCCGTCACGGTGGCGGGCGGTGCGAATATCAACCTTCCGCGCCCCGACGTGATGCAGTTCTTCCCGCAGTACGGCGGGACCGCCGGCCAGTTCCCCGGCTACCAGGCCTCCTTCAAGGCGTCCGCATTCTCGAACGGGTCGCACACGNNCGTGGACTTCCCGCTGCCCGACAGCGGCGTCAACGCGAACGGCGTCCTCGAGGTGGCGGGCTGGGCGCTCGACGACCGTACTGTCGATCACGTGGACGTCTACGTGGACGGCCTCATCGAGCGTCAGGCCGTGACGGGCCTCTACCGGGCCGACGTGGCCGCAAACTATCCCAACAACCCAAAGGCGATCGTCGCGGGGTTCATCCTGAACATCGACTCGACGCGCTACGCGAACGGCGTCCACACCGTGACCGTGAAAGCGGTGGACGACCAGGGGCAGGAGGGCCTGCTCGGGACGCGCCGCGTACAGATCTTCAACGATGCGCCGAACCTCGCGCCGTTCGGAGACGTGGAGTTTCCGCTCCTGAACTCCACGTGGTTCGGCAACTGCTTCCCCGTGCCGCCGGGCGGCCCGTCGGGAGGCGGCGACATCATCGACTCGCGCTTTCTCATGTTCGTGAACGGCTGGGCGATGGACACGGCGGTCGCGATGGACCGCGGTGGTGTCGCAGAAATCATCCTCGAGATGGACGGCACGATCCTCGAGGACACGCGCCTGAACTGCCACCGCGAGTTCCTCCTCTCGAACGCCCTCATCGACTGCTACGGCTACTACCGGCCCGACATCGAGGTTCTGTACCCCGGCTTTCAGCAGGTCCCGAACGTGGGGTTCCAGTTCTTCGTGGACGTGGGGTTCCTCATCACGCAGCGGGGCTTCAGCGAAGGCGCCCACTTGCTCCAGATCAAGGCGCTCGACAAGGAAGACACCTATACGACCCTGAAGGACATTCCGATCGTCATGGAGTGCGCCACCGGCAACCTCGATCCACCGCCGATCGGGTCGATCGACGACCCGACGGAGTACAAGTTCATCGGGGGCGTGTACCCGGTCATCGGATGGGCGCTCGATCTCGACGTCGTGACGAAGGTGCGCATCCTGATCGACGGCGTCGCGCAGATCGACGCCGTGCGCGGCGTGGACTACGCCCAATTGGGATTCGCCAGCCCGGACATCGCGGCGCAGTACCCGAACTATCCGCAGACGAGCTCGGCCCGCTTCCGCTTCTACCTGGACACGACGCGGCTCTCGAACAGCGAACACGACCTCCTCATCGAGGTGACCGACACGAACGGCCACGCGCGGTCGGCGGGCACGCGGCGCTTCATCGTGGACAACAACACGCTGGTGCGCTGAGGGGATTCTGCAGCCCGCACAGAAGAAGTTTCTGATCCGCTTCGTCGTCGCGCTCGGAGTGTTCTATCTCCTCGTGTCGATCCAGCCCATGAACGACCACGTCGTCGTTCCATTTACCGAGCTCCTCGTGCGCATCTCGACGGCGCTCCTCGTGGTGCTGGGCGAGAAGACGGTCTCCTTCGGCACACTCATCCAGTCGTCGGCGTTCGCCGTGGACGTGAAGAACGGGTGCAACGGCCTCGAGGCCGCCCTGCTCCTCGTGGCCGCGATGCTCGCCTTTCCCGCGCCGCCGAAGCATCGGGCGCTGGGGATTGCCGCCGGGCTTGCCGTGATCCAGGGCGTGAATCTGTTCCGGATCGTCTCCCTGTTCTGGCTCGGCGCGCACCATCGCAATGTCTTCGAGCTGTTTCACGCGGCGGTCTGGCAGACCCTTCTCATCCTCCTCGCCGTCTGGATCTTCCTCGCCTGGAGCCGGCGGGTGCCCGGCGGAGGCCCGGCTGAAGCTCGCGGTTAGGGGCTTTTTCGGCTTCGTAGCGGGCCTCACGCTCTGGTGGGCCGCGACGCCGGCGTACAACCGCGTCCTCGCGGGCTTCGCCGAGGGCGCCGTCCGCGCCCTCGAGCGGCCGCGCGCGACGCGACTCTACGCCGAGGAGAGGCGCATCGTGATCGATCGCGCCGATTTCCCGTCCACGTCCGACCGGCCCTCTTTACCGGCCGACGACCTGACGTTCGACGTGATCATCTTCCTCGCGCTCGCGGCCACGACCCCAGGTGTTTTTCGCGACCGCGCGATCAAGGGCGTCGCGGTGAGCCTGCTGATCCTCTTCGCTCTGCACGTCCTCGCGCTCGTCGCGAACGTCGAAAGCCTGTATGCGACGCGCCTCGGCGAGTGGAGCGCGGCGAACTATGGCGCCTTCGCGCGAAACCTCTGGGCCACCGCGGCACACTTCTGGCGGTTCGTGGGGTGTTACGCCGCCGTGTTTCTCCTGTGGTGGTTCCTGGTGAGGTCTACGGCTTCACCGGCCCCTTCAGATCGGAGTTCTTCGCGAGCTGCATCTGCTGGTGGGCCATCGCGAGCTTCTCGGCCTCGGGGAAGAGGGTGAGCGCCTTCTTGAGCTGGACGTCGCCCTCCATGTTCACGCGGTAGCCGGCTTCCCGGCCATACGCCGCGGTGAGGAGCTCCTCGCGGATGGCGCGGTCGAGGATCGAGGAATCGGGCTCGGCCTCGTACGCCGCCTGCGCTTTGCCCTCGAGCGAGAGACCGGGCTTGCCGTCGACGAACTTGAAGAACTCCTGGCGCACCGCGGCCGTCATCTGGAAGTCGCGCGGGACATCCGGGTGCTTCGCCCGGTAGTCGACCGCGAACTCGAAAAAGAGGCCGCGGGCATAGAGCGTGGCGGCGAAACGCGTAAGCGTGGGCGCTTTCACGAAGACGTCGGGCGTGATGCCGCCGCCGCCGTAGACGGTTCGGCCGGCGTCCGTCCGAAAGGATTCCTTCTTCTGCGTGGAGGCCACGTCGCGCGCGGGCCCGGCCTCCTCGCTCTCACCTTCCTCGTCTTCGGGCGAGAGGTATTCGAGGACATCCTTGTAGTCGCGCTGGATGCAGCGGCCCGAGGGCGTGTAGTACTTGGCCGACGTGAGCGCGAGGCCCGCGCCGTCCGAAAGGTTGTAGACGGATTGCACGAGGCCCTTGCCCCAGCTCGTCTGGCCCACGATGACGGCCCGGTCGTGATCCTGGAGCGCGCCCGCGACGATCTCGGACGCAGACGCCGAGCCCTTGTTGACAAGGATGACGACGGGAATTCGGGCGTGGGTGTTCTTGCCGGGAGCCGCGAAGCTCTGCTCCTGGGTGCCGTTCCGGCCTCGCGTCACGACGACTTTCTCGTTCTTACCCAGAAAGAAATCCGATACCGCGATGGCCTGGTCGAGGAGGCCGCCCGGGTTTCCCCGCAGGTCGAACACGAGCTTCTTCATGCCCTGCTTCTCGAGCTTTTCCCAGTTCTCCTGGATTTCGGGCGCGGAGGTGTGCGTGAAGTCCTTCAGGCGGATGTAGCCGACGCCCGGCTCGAGCAAGAGGGCGTAAGAGACGGAGTTCGTGGGAATCTCAGCGCGCGTGACCGTCATCTGAAGAGGCTCGTCGAGGCCGGGCCGGAGGATCGTGATGTTCACCTTCGTGCCCTTCGGGCCCTTGAGCTTCTTCACGACGGCGTCGACCGGGAGATCGTCGATGCTCTCTCCTTCGACGCGGTCGATGATGTCGCCCGCGCGGATGCCGAGGCGGGCGGCCGGCGAGCCCTCGACGGGCGTGATGACGGTGACCTTGCCGTTGCGCTTGCTGATGATGATGCCGAGTCCGTAAAACGAGCCGCGCTGCTTCTCGACCATCGAGGAGTACTCCTCGGGTTCGAGGAAGTTCGTGTGCGGGTCGAGCGTGCCGAGCATCCCGTGGATCGACGCGTAGACGAGCTTGTTCGCCGGCACGTCGTCGGCGTACCAGGCCCGCGCCGTCGCGAGGATGTCGGAATATTCCTTGAAGCCGGGGTTCGTGGCGTCAGAGACGGCGTCGAGGTGCCCGCCCGCGATCCCGCCGGCTACGGTGACCGTGACGAGGAAGAGCGCGGCGGCGAGGAGGCGACGCGGGGAATGGCGGTTCGGGTCAGGGAAATCGGTCACGTGGAAGCCCTCCCAGGACGATAGAAGCGTAGCACGCGAGGGGAGGGCTCCTTGACTTCACTTAGGCGTCGTCGGAGCATCGGGTGCGCGAAGGAGGCGTCTCGATGGGCAATCTCGGCATGCCGGAACTCATGATGATCATGCTTCTGGCGCTTCTTCTCTTCGGTCCGAAGAAGCTGCCCGAGATCGGCAAGCAGGTCGGGAAAGCTCTGGGAGAATTCAAGCGCGCGTCGAACGACCTCAAGCGCTCGATCGAGGACGAGATGAGCAAGGCGCAGTCCGGCCTCGACTCGATGACGAGCGACCCGCCGAAGCCCGAGCCGAAGCCCGAGCCGCCGGCGCTCGCGCCCGCCGCAGGCGCCGTGGCCCAGCAGAAGGCCGCCGAGCCCGCGACTCCCACGACGCCGACGCTGCCGTCGTGACCGAAGAAGGTCCGAGAAGGGAAGACGGGGAGGAAGAGCTCCCGCGGATGTCGTTCCTCGAGCATCTCGAGGACCTCCGCAGGCGGCTCTTCATCTCGGCCCTCGCGATCGCGGTCGGCTTCCTCCTGTGCTGGTGGAAGTCGAAGGAGATCTTCCAGTGGCTGGCGAAGCCCGTCCTCTCGGCGCTGCCGCCGGGGACGAAGCTCGCGTACACGCAGCTCACCGAGCCCTTCATGCTCTACATCAACATCGCCCTCCTCGCGGGCGTGTTCGTGGCGAGCCCGGTGATCCTCTACCAGCTCTGGCTCTTCATCGCGCCCGGCCTCTACCGCCACGAGCGGAAGTGGGTGTGGCCGTTCGTCTTCCTGTCCGTGCTCTTCTTCGTGGGCGGCGGATACTTTGGCTACGCCGTGGGCTTTCCGATGGTGGCGAAGTTTCTCGTCGCGACGGGCGAGGACTTCATGCCCGTCCTCAAAATCGACGACTACCTCGACATCACGTCGAAGCTCCTCCTCGGCATGGGACTCGTCTTCGAGACGCCGATCATCATCTTCTTCCTCGCGCGCATGGGCGTCGTGACGGAGAAATGGCTTCTCTCGAAGTTTCGGTACGCCGTGCTCATCATCTTCATCATCGCGGCGCTCATCACGCCCACGCCCGATATCCCCACGCAGTGCGCCTTCGCGCTGCCCATGTGCGCGCTCTACCTGCTCGGCGTCCTGATGGCGTGGGTGTTCAAGAAGCGGGGGCCGAAGAAGGCGTAGAGGAAGGTGTGGCCGGACCGGCCCGTAGCCGCTCGCGCAGGCGCTTCGCGTCCGCATGCAAAGGCCTCGTCGCCCCAATGAAGTCGAGGAGAACCGAGGCGAACCGCTCTGGGTCGTCGCGGTACGGGAAGTGGCCGGCGTCGGGGAAGATCTCCAGCCGGCTCCCCGCCATCCGCTCGTGCGCTTCGCGCGCATGCCGCACGGGAATGAGCGGGTCCTTCTCGCCCCAGACGATCAAGGTCGGCAGTCCTTCGGCGAGGTACAGGCGTTCGTTCGCGCTCACGCGCTGCCCGCCGAGGTCCATCACGCCGCGGACCGTCTGGATGAACGCTCGGCGGGCCGCGGGCTCCCCGAGCGAGACGAAGCTGCGCCAGGTCTCGTCGAGGTCGGGTCCCGCGCGGATGCCCAGGCGACTCATGCCCCGGACGAGGGCGCCCACGCCGCGACTTCCCGCGGTGCTGAGCCAGGGAAGGACGGCTTCGGCCCCCGGGAGCGTCGCGGCCCGGAGCAGCGGGTGCACCTCGCGGCCAAGGCCGCCGCTGGAGACGAGGACGAGGCGCTCGCAGCGCTCGATGAACTGATATGCGAACTGCATCGCGATCCCGCCGCCGAGCGAATGCCCGACGATCGTCGCCCGCCCCATTCCGAGCGCTTCGAGGAGATCGCGCACGATGTTCGCGTACGCTCCGAGCGAATAGTCCCCGTGCGGTTTCGCGGATTCGCCGTGTCCCAGGAGATCCGGGGCGATGACGGTGTGGCGAGCGGCGAGAGTCGGAATCACCTCGTCCCACGTGGCCGACGTTCCCGCGATCCCGTGGAGCAGCACCACGAGGGAGCCGCGTCCCGCCCGCTGGTAGCTGAAATGCTCCCCGTGCAGGAAGATCGGGAAGGACCGCGAGGTCTTCAGAGGCCCATCAGCGCGAGCTCGTTGACGATCGCGGCGACGCGGGGATGCGCGGAGAGCTCTTCCCAAAGCCAGCCGTGCTTCTCCTTCATGTCGTCGAGCTGTCCGCGCAGCCGCGCGACGTCCTTCTCGAGGACCGCCGCGCGAAGGTTCTCGATGGAGGCGCGTGCCTCGGGCGTCGGCCGGTCGCCGAGCTTCACGCCGAGGTCGTCGAAGGCGGCGCGGACGCGCTCCTGGTGCACGTCGTCGGTCTGAAGATTGGGGACAGGCTTCGTGCGATCGTCGTCCATGGGGACCTCCGGTGGTCCGGGCTTCCTGGGCAATGTAGCACCGCCCCCTGGGTTTCGGGCGGTTCGTGCGAGACTCGCCGCCGTGCGTGAGCGACTGACACGCGTCTTCAAGGCGTTCACGTATCGGGACTTCCGCTTGCTGTGGGCGGGCGCATTCACGTCGAGCGTGGGCACCTGGATGCAGACGGTCGCGCAGAACTGGCTCATCCTGACGATGACCGGCTCGGCGTCCATGGTGGCCTTCGCCGCCTTCCTCCAGGACACGCCATTCCTCCTGTTCTCGCTCTTCGGCGGAGTTCTCGCCGACCGGAGGGACCGCAGGCGAATCCTGCTCCTCTCGCAGGTGGTCCAGCTGTCGACCGCGTTCCTGCTCGCCGGCCTCATCCTCACGAATCGGGTCGAGGTCTGGATGATCCTCGTGCTTGCCGTCGTCGTGGGCTTCGCGCAATCGTTCGGCGGTCCCGCGTATCAGGCTCTCGTGCCGACGCTCGTCGACAGGGAGGATCTTCCGAACGCCGTCGTGCTGAACTCCATTCAGTTCAACCTCGCGCGCGTCATCGGGCCCGTCCTCGCGGGAATCGCGTTCTACAAGCTGGGCGCGGCCGCCTGCTTCGGCCTGAACGGGCTTTCGTTCTTCGCCGTGATCGTCGCTCTCCTCCTTCTGAAGCGCGGGGCGCCGACGGGCGCCGCGAGCGGGAGCGTCTTCGACAATCTCAAGGCGGGCCTCGCGGCCGTGCACGAAGCGCGGTCATTGCGTGGCCTGATCGGCCTTGCGTTCGTGGGCAGCTTCTGCGCGTTTCCGCTCGTCACGTTCCTCCCCGTGTTTGCGAGGGACGTCTTCGGGCAGGACGCGAAGGGCTACAGCGTGCTTCTCGCCGCGTTCGGGACCGGCGCCGTGTGCGGCGCGATCGGCACGGCGGGCTTCGGCCACGTGAAGCGGCGCGGGGCACTGGCCGTGACGATGCAGATGACGTTCGGCGCGCTCATGGTGGGGTTCGGCCTCTCGCGACACCCGTGGCTGTCGTACGTGCTCCTCTTCTTGGCGGGAGCCGCGCTCATGATCGTGTTCGCCATGTTCATGACGCTCGTGCAGCAGAACGTCGACGACGCACTGCGCGGTCGCGTCGTCAGCGTGTATTCGCTCGCGTTTCGAGGCGCGATGCCGCTCGGCAATCTCACGGCGGCATTTCTCGCCAGGCTCATGCCGGCGCCCTGGATCCTCGTCGGGAACGGGACGCTGCTCCTGCTCGTGGGCCTGACCGTTCTGCTCCGGAACAACAGGCAAGGCGTGGCGTCGCTCTAGCGGCTTCTCACGCTACGAGCCCGTCCACGACCGCCAGTCCGTCGTCTCCATCTCGAGCGTCACGGCGCGCTTGCCGCGGTTCATGTTGAGGAAGATCTTCTTCGGGACCCAGACGGCCGGCATGTCGGACCTCACCTGGGGGAGGGGCTCGAACGTGGCCCTCAGGAACGCGATGTCGACGATGCGCGGGTCGACGGTGGTCTTGACCTCGATCTCGCTCGCGATCTTCGTCTGTGGGTCGAGGTAAAGCACGGCGTCGTCCTGCGGGCGCCCGAGGCCGCGGCCGTGCAGCCGCACCTTGCTCGCGCGGTCGGGGTCCGGAGGCATCAGCTCGGCCCTTTTGGCCCATTCCTCGACGCGCTCCGGGGAGAGGCGCGCATAGAACTGCATGAGCGCCTGCGCCTGCTCGAAGAGGGAGTCCTCCTCGGTGCTCGTCATAGGCGCGCTGAGGCGCGCGCGCGGGTCGTGCTGGGGAAAGGGAGACGGAGCCATCGCCTTGTCGAACTTGACGATCTTCTTCACGAGCTCGCCGCTCGGGCCCAGGTGGACGCTCTCGGTCCGCGAGACGCGCAGGACGCCGTCCACCTTCATCTCTGTCTTGAGCCGCCACTGGTAGTTCGCGAGGCGCTCGCGCTCGCGCTTGAGGCCTTCGGCGACGTCCGGCTTGGACGGCGCGGGGGCTTGCGCCGCGAGAAGGAAACCGGTCAGAGTGGCGGCGGCAACGAGAAGAAGCGGAAGCCTCACGGAGGGAATCGTGCCACACACGGGCGCCTTGCACGAAGCGATGAAGTTCGAGACGCTCGCGGTGCACGCGGGGCGCCGGCCCGAGACCGCCACGGGTTCGGTCGCGCCTCCTTTGTACCTGTCCACGACGTTCGAGCGCGACCCACAGATGATGCCCCTCGGCGGCCACACGTACATCCGCGAGTCGAATCCGATGCAAACGATTCTCGAGGACGCGCTCGCTCCGCTCGAGGGCGGCGCGGGCGCGCTCGTGTTCGCGTCGGGCATGGCCGCGGGCGTGGCGCTCCTGCAGACGTTGCCGGCGGGCGCGCACGTTCTCATGCCGGACGACGCCTACTACGGTTGGCGCGTCGCCGCGCAGGAGTTCCTGCCGCAGTGGGGGCTCACCTCGAGCTTCTGCCCGATGGACGACCTCGACGCCGTCCGGCGAGCGCTGACGCCCGCCACGCGACTCGTGTTCGTGGAGTCGCCCTCGAATCCTCTTCTTCGGATCTCGGACATCGCGGCGATCGCGGAGGCCACGCGCGCCTCCGGGGCGCGTACCGTCGTGGACAACACGTTCGCGACGCCCGCGCTGCAGCGGCCGCTCGACCTCGGCGCCGACATCGCGCTTCATTCCGTGACGAAGTACTTCGGCGGCCACAGCGACGTGCAGGGGGGCGCGCTCGTCTTCCGCCGCCGCGACGAGACGTTCGAGAAGGCGGCACACATCCGCCACATTCTCGGAGCCGTCCTGGCGCCCTTCAACGCGTGGCTCGTCCTGCGCGGGCTGCGCTCGCTCGCGGTGCGCGTGGCCGCGCACAGCGCGCATGCGCTCGCCGTCGCCCGCGCGCTCGAGAGGCATCCGGCGGTTTCCCGCGTGAACTACCCCGGCTTGCCGTCGCACCCCGGGCACGCTGTCGCCGTGCGGCAGATGTCGGGCTTCGGCGGAATGATGTCTTTCCACGTGAAGGCGGGCCGGGAGGCGGCGATCGCCGCCGTCGGCAAGGCGAAGCTCTTCGTGCGCGCGACGTCGCTCGGCGCCGTCGAGAGCCTGATCGAGCACCGCGCGACGAGCGAGGGCGCGGGCTCGACCACGCCGCAGGATCTCATCCGGCTCTCGATCGGGCTCGAGCACCCGGACGACCTGATCGCGGACCTCGAACAGGCGCTCTGCTAGGGACGCGCTGCCGAGAGGAGCTTCTTCAGAGGCTGCTGAAGCCGTCGAGGCAGCTCGAGGGCGCGTGCCTCGACGGTCTTGCGGAGTTGCGGCCCGTCGGGCCCCGAGAGGAGCAGGCGGGCGTCGATCAGATCGATGGGGCCGCCCGCGTCCAGCTTGAGCAGGACGAGATCCGCCGCAGTCACCACCTGAAGCGACTCACCCGATAGTTCGACAGGTTGGCGTCTCGCCAGGACGCCGTCGAGCCAACGTTCGCGCCCCAGGACGAGGTCCACCGGTGGCTCCGGATCGCGCCGGAAGCGGACCACGCCGGCCAGAGGATCCTCCGCATCGCCCCTGTGGACCGAAACGGTCACGCTCTCCGCTTCAAGCGGCATCCATACCGTGGCGTCGAGGAGCCCGAGGTCCGTCGCCAGAAAATCGGCGTCCTTTGTGGCGCGGACGATTCCGTGGGCCGCGAGCGCGACGCCTCCGATGAGAGCGATGGGGACGGATCGGCCTTCGGCGACCTCGAAGACCCTTCGAAGGAGACTCATCCCCTCGGAAGGTCCATGACCCGGGAGGGGCGGCGTCCCCGATGTGTCTGGCGACGGACCATGTCTTCGGCCTCGGCCCGAGTTGTGCCTCGCGGGAGGGTGCGGAGGTACATCTCGAAGAGGCTGGCACCGAGGGCGAAAGCAGTCCGCACACGCTCCTCGGGTGTTCCTTCGAAGTGTTTCTCGCGTTCCGCGGCGAGGTTGCGCCGGAAAGCCGCCGTCGCCATGCCTCCATCTTAAACTGGGCGCTTGCCCGCCGACTCCGCGCCGTGCACCATGGACGCCTTCGTGCCCGCTTTCCGCGAAAACGACAAGCTCTTCCATAAATTCAATCCCGACCTCGGGCCGGGCCGCGTTGAAAAGGTGGATGGGCGGCGCATCGTCGTCTTTTTTCCGGCGGCCGAGACGCGCCTGACGCTCGCGGCCGACGACAAGGCCTTGCGCCCGCTGCCGATTGGCGCCGGCCAGAAGGCACGGCTCGAAGGCGAGGAGGGAGAAGTCGTCGTGGACGCGATCGGGGCGTTCGGCGTGCGCCTCGCAGACGGGCGGACCGTGGATCCAGTGCTCCTCTGGCCGCTCGCACCGCCGGACGACCCCGTCGAGCGGCTCGCGGCGCTGCAGACGGATCGCGCCGCCGCGTTCCGGAACCGGCTCGACGGCCTTCGCCTCTCCGAGATCCGCGAGGCGGCCGGGCTGGGCTCGTTCCTCGGCGGGCGCATCGCGCTCTATCCGCACCAGCTCGACGTCGCCGAGCGTGCCACGGCGTCCGATCCCGCGCGCTGGCTGCTCGCCGACGAGGTGGGCCTCGGCAAGACGATCGAGGCCTGCTTGATCCTTTCCCGCCTCCTGCGCACCGACCGCGCCGATCGGGCGCTCATCGTGGCGCCCGCGACGCTCACGGTGCAGTGGCTGGGCGAGCTCTATCGGAAGTTTCACCAGACGTTCGTGCTGCTGGACCGCAAGAGGCGTGAGGACGTCGTGAAGGAGCACGGCGAGGGCTTCAACCCCTTCGAGGCGCACCGGCACGCGATTGTCGCGCTCGAGGACTTCATCGACGACCCGCGGCTTTCCCCGCAGGCCGAGGCCGCGGGATTCGAGCTTCTCGTCGTGGACGAGGCGCACCGCCTCGAGCGCGCGAAGGGCGACGCGGGAGGCGACGCCTACCGCGCGATCGCGCCGCTCACCCGCGTCGCGCGCCACGTGCTGCTCCTCTCCGCGACGCCGCTCGAAGCGGATGCGCACGGCTTCTTCCGCCTGCTCGAGCTGCTCCGGCCCGATGCCTACACGTCCGAGGAAGCGTTCCGCGCGGCTCTCGAACAGGGCGAGCCGCTGCCCCCGTGCACGAGCGCGACGCGGCGCACGGACATTGGCGGCCTTCAGCCGCGCGTTCCCGCGCCGGTGGATCTCGGGACCCGGCCCGCCGCCACCCCTCTCGCGGGCAACGAGAGTGGAGACGCCGCTGATCCGCGCGTCGTCTGGCTCACGCGACGGGACGAGGAGTGGCGTGCGGCCGGGACGGCGAAGACGCTCGTTTTCGTCCACGACAGGGACACGCTTTCGGTGCTCAAGGAGCGGCTGGAGTCGGCGACGCGCAAGCGCGTCGCGATCTTTCACGAGGAGCTGACGCCCGAGCGCGGCGACGTCGAGGTGGCGGAGTTCCGGCGGCCCGATGGCCCGTCGATCCTCATCTCGACGGAGGCCGGCGGCGAGGGCCGCAACTTCGAGTTCTGCCGGCGTCTCGTCCTGTTCGACCTGCCGCGGGATCCGGCCGCGGTGGAGCAGCGTATCGGCCGCCTCGACCGTATCAACCGGACGACGCCGGTCGAGATCGTCTACTTCCGTCCCCCGGACGGTTTCGAGCGCGAGGTCGTCAACTTGTACGAGCGCATCGGCCT
This sequence comes from Acidobacteriota bacterium, assembly GCA_003152095.1. Classification (GTDB taxonomy): domain Bacteria; phylum Acidobacteriota; class Thermoanaerobaculia; order UBA5066; family UBA5066; genus Fen-183. The sequence continues at coordinate 16,971 of PLZI01000070.1, forward strand.
CTTCACGACACCGCTCGGCGGCCTCGAGCGCTCGCTGGCGGACGTGGAGGCCGCGATCCGAAAGGCCGAGCGATCCGCGAAGGTCGGGCAGGTGCTGCCGATCGAGGCACTCGCGGCCGAGGTGCGTAGCGCGGCCGACGCACGGCAGAAGGCTGTCTACCACCACCTTCACCACGATGGCTACACGTCGGAGAAGGCGCCGGAGATTCTCTCGCGCGTTCCCGACGACCTCGACGAGCGCATGGAGCGTTTCGTCCTCGACGCCGCGGACCTCCACGGATTCGAGACGGTCGAACGCGCGGGGAAGCGGACGTGGTACGTCGAGTTCGGCGCGGACGCGCTCGTCGAGCACCTGCCCGGCGTGCCCGGAGGCGCGCGCTGGCTCGGCACGTTCGACCGCGACGAAGCGGTGCGGAAAGAGGACCTCGACTTCTTCGCGTCCGGTCACGCGCTCGTGGAGGGGTTGTTCCGCGAGCTTCAGGACGGCACGCGCGGGCGCGTCGGCCTTCTGCTTCTCGAGAAGGCGGGCGCCTCGGGGGCAGGCCTCCTTTTTGTCTTCCGTCGCGGCGCGGGCGTCGAGCTGGTCGCGACCGGCTTCGATGGCGTGCCGCGCCCCGAGTGGGCGGAGCTGATTCTCCGGCGCGGCGCCGAGGCGCGCGGGATCCGGCCGGAAGACTGGCTGGCGATCCTCAAGAAGGCCGCGGGTGGCCGCACGCCCAACTGGGCCTCGCTCGTGCGCCGCCTCTCGCGCCGTGTGCTGGCGGAGCGAAAAGACCGTAGGCTCGAGGCGCTCGCGGCGTTCAGGCTCACGCGGTGATTCTCGGGAACCTTCCCGCTGCCCCGGGGTCATAGACTCGCGGAGGTTCCGTGCGACCCACTTCCCGCCGCCTTTCGTTTTTCGGCCTCGGCGCCCTTGCCCTCGTGGCCGCCGGAGCGATCGCCGTCGAGCGTCCCGGGCCCGGCGAAGCGCGCATGACGAGCGGCGCCGCGACGTGGAAAGAGGTCGAGCGCCTCGTCTCGGAGCAGAAGCTCGAGGAGGCCTCGCAGCGCGTCGCGAAGATCCGTGAGGCGGCGCGCGCCGCGGGCGACGAAGAAAACGAGGCGAAGGCGCTCGTCCGGGAAGTCCAACTCCGTACGGCGCTCCACGGGTACGAGACATCCGTTCGCTTCCTCAAAGACCAGCCCTGGCCGAAGAGCCTCCTGCCGGTCACGGCGCTCCGGCTGTTCTACGCGCAGTCGCTCCTGACGTACGCGCAGGCCTATTCGTGGGAGATCGGTCAGCGCGAAAAGGTCGCGTCGACCGGGGCAGTAGACCTCAAGGGCTGGACGCGCGAGGAGATCGCCGCCGAGGCCGTGCGCACATACGTCGAGATCTACCGGGACCGTGAGGCGCTCGGAAGCGTCCAGGTTCCGGCCCTCGACGAGTTCCTCGTCCCGAACAGCTATCCGAAGGGGATTCGCGACACGCTGCGGGACGTCACGGCCTATCTTTTCGTCGCGCTCCTTTCCGACTCGTCCTTCTGGCGACCCGAGCAATCGAACGGCGTCTTCTCTCTCGACCGCGCCTCGCTCGTCGCGGGCGATCCGGCCGCGTCGCGGCTCGTGGCGCTCGGCGACCCCGCCGTCCACCCGCTCCTGAAGCTCGGCGCCGTCCTGGACGACCTCGAGACGTGGCATGCGGGGCGCGGCGAGCGCGAAGCCGCGCTCGAGGCGCGCCTCGAGCGCCTGCGGCGTCTTCATGTCGCGCTGACCGACGCGTCCGACCGGTCTCTCGTCCGGCGCGACCTCGCGAAGCGTCTCGTCGGCCTCGCCGACGTTCCGTGGTGGGCGATGGGGAAGGCCGATCTCGCCGAGTTCGTGAGAGCAGATGACAAGCCGGGCAACCTCGTGACGGCGCGCGCCCTCGCTCTCGAGGGTGCGAACGCGTATCCGCGTTCGACCGGAGGCGAGCGCTGCCGGGCGATCGTGGGCGGAATCGAGCAGCCCGACTACCGGCTTGCGGCAATGGCTGCTGACGGTCCGGGCCGGCGCTCGATCGAGGTCAGCCATCGCAACTTGCCGGCACTGCATTTCCGCGCGTATGCCGTGGATCTCGAGAAGCGTCTCGGCCGGGCGAAGGACGACAACCTCCTCCCGCAGGGCAAGGAGCTCGACGATCTCGTGGCGCACGCGACGCCCGCGGAAACCTTCAAGGTCGACCTGCCCGCCACGACGGACTTCAAGCTGCACCGGACGTTCGTGACCCCGCCGGCCCTCGCGCGCGGGTTCTATGTTTTCGTGGCGTCGCCGCGCGCCGACTTCTCGACGAGCCAGAACCCGCTGCGCGCGGCCGGCATGCTCGTGACGGACCTCGTCCTCGACATCCGCCAGACCGACGGCGGCGGCATTGAGGCGCGCGCCGTCTCCGGCATGACGGGCCGGCCCGTGGAGGGCGCGCGCGTCGCTCTGTGGAAGTACGACTGGCAGGCGGGACACGCGCGCGTCGCGGCGGAAGAGACGTCGGCAGATGGACTCGTGGCGTTTGCGTCGAATCCCGAACGAAACGGGAAGTCGCACTTCCTCGTCGCGCGACACGGCGACGACATCGCGCTTGATCCGACCACCATCGGCTTCTGGAACCGGCCCGCGCCTTCGGAGACTTCCTCGGCGCTCGTCTACACGGACCGCAGCATCTACCGGCCGCTTCAGAAAGTGCTCTGGAAGGCCGTCATCTTCGGCGGACGCGCCGATCTTGCGCGTTGGCACGTGATGCCTCAATCGCCGATGACGCTCTCGCTCGTGGACGCGAGCGGGCAGGTGGCAGAGTCGAAGACCGTTTCGTCGAACGCGTACGGCTCGGCGGCGGGGGAGTTCGTCATCCCGGCGGGACGCGCGCTCGGCGCGTGGAGCGTGCGGTGCGCGACCGGAGGGGCCGCCTCGATCCGCGTCGAGGAGTACAAGCGGCCGACCTTCGAGGCGAAGCTCGACGACTCGAAGGACGCCGTGCGGTTGAACAGGGCCGCTACTTTTCGGGGGGAGTCGCGTTACTACTTCGGCCTGCCCGTCACGAACGGGAGCGTCGCATGGCGCGTCACGCGCGAGGCCGAGTACCCGTGGTGGTGGTGGGGCTGGTGGGGCGGCGGGCGCCCGGCGGGAGCCGAGACCGTCGCGACCGGCAGAACCTCTCTCGCGGCGGACGGGACCTTCGCCGTCACGTTTACGCCGAAGGCCGAAGAGCGCGCCGGCAAGGACGTGACATACCGCTACCGCCTCTCGGCGGACGTCACGGACGAGGGCGGCGAGACGCGCTCGGCGGAGCGGTCGTTCCGCCTCGGGTTCGTGAGCGTCAAGGCGCGGGTGGAGAGGAGCACGAATTTTTTCTTAGAAGGTAAGAAAAGCGAGAGCTCCATTGTCAGGACCGATCTGGACGGAGCGCCGCGCGCAGGGAAGGGAACGTGGCGGCTGCTCCGCCTCGTGTCGCCCGAAAAGACCCTCCTCCCGGCCGATTTCCCTTCTAAGCAATCCGAAACCGCCGAATCGACGAGCGAGATGGGTGCCGCGCAGGGTGGGGGTGCCCCAGGCGGGAGTCCCTCGAGCTTCCAGACCCCCGGCGACCTGCTGCGCCCGCGCTGGTCGACCGCCTACTCCGTCGACGAGTGGCTGCACGCGTGGAAGGACGGCGCTGAGACGGCGTCGGGCGCCGCGGCGCACGACGCGAAGGGCGAGGCGAAACTCGAGCTGCCCGCGCTGCCCGCGGGCGCTTACCGCCTGCGCTACTCGACGGCCGACGACTTCGGGGCGACGTACGAGATGGCGCAGGACTTCCTCGTCGAGGGCGGGAAGGCGGCCCCCGCGCTGCCGCTCGTCCTCCTCGCCGAGTCGCCCTCCGTGAAGGTGGGCGGCGTCGCGCGTTTCTACGTGGCGTCGGGAATCAAGGACCAGACGCTCTATCTCGACGTTGCTCGCGCGGGTCAGGTCATCGAACGCCGCGTTCTTCGAGCCGGAACGGACGCCACGCTCATTGAACGCCCCGTCACCGAGGCTGATCGCGGCGGATTCGCGCTCACGCTGACGGCCGTGCGCGACCACCAGTTCCTCCAGCAGACGCAGACCGTCTTCGTGCCGTGGGACGACCGCGAGCTGAAAGTGACGTTCGCGACGTTCCGCGACCGACTGCGTCCCGGACAGAACGAGACATGGCGCGTGACCGTGAAGGGCGCGACGACAGAGCACCCGCTCGCCGAGACGGCCGAGCTCCTCGCATACATGTACGACCGGAGCCTCGATGCCTTCGCGCCACACCGACCGCCCAGCCCGCTGTTCCTCCTGCCGAACCGCGCGACCCCGGCAACGTGGCGCGTGACGCTCGGCCAGGCGCAGCCGCTGTGGCTCTCGAGTGGCGGCTTCCCGAGCTCGCCCTCGTGGGGCGGCCTCACGGGCGATCGGCTGAAGTTCGAGGACGGTTACGGCATCGGTGGCCCGGGGAGACGGATGGGCGGCGTGTTCAACGCGGCGATAGCCCCGGCGCCCGCCGCGATGGCGATGAAGTCGGCGATGCTCAACGAGGGAATGGTTGTCACCGGCCAAGTAAGCATGGACAAGCCCGTGGATTCTCTTTCCAAGAAGAAAGACGCCGGTACGACTCGCGAAGACTCAACCGGCGACGCGTCGCCGGCCGCCCTCCGAAGCAATTTTTCCGAGACGGCGTTCTGGCAGCCGCACCTTCTCACCGGGCCGGATGGCTCGGCGGCGATCGAGTTCACCGTGCCGGACTCCGTCACGTCGTGGAACGTCTTCGTCCATGCGGTGACGAAGGATCTTCGGGGCGGCTCGGCCGAGAAGGAGACGCGGACGGTCAAAGACCTCATGGTCCGTCCCTACCTCCCGCGCTTCCTGCGCGAGGGTGACAAGGCCGAGATCAAGGTCGTCGTGAACAACGCGTCCGACAAGGCTCTGTCGGGCATCCTTGCGCTCGACATCCTCGACCCGGAGCGGAACGCGAGCCTCAACACGGCGTTCGGCCTTTCCGACGCAGATGCGAAAAAGCCGTTCACCGTGAAGCCGGGCGGCGGGACGAACCTGACGTTCCTCGTGACGGCCCCGACGGGCCTCATGAACGCCGCGTTCAAGGTAACCGCGACCGCGGGCGACGTCTCCGACGGCGAGCTGCGCCCCGTGCCGGTTCTGCCGGGCCGGATGCATCTCGTGCAGTCGCGCTTCGTCACGCTGAAGAACAAGGACAAGAAAACGCTTCGCTTCGACGACCTCGCGAAGAACGACGATCCGACGCTCGTGAACGAGCAGATGGTCGTCACGGTGGACGCGCAGCTCTTCTACACGGTGCTGCAGGCGCTCCCGTCCCTCGTGAACACCCCGTACGAATGCACGGAACAGACGCTGAACCGCTTCCTGTCGACGGGCATCGTCTCGAGCGTCACCAGCGACTACCCGGCCGTCGCGAAGATGGCGGCCGAGATGGCGAAGCGCACGACGCCTCTCGAAAGCTGGGACGCCCTCGATCCGAACCGGAAGATGGCGCTCGAAGAGACGCCCTGGCTCGTCACATCGCGGGGCGGCGACGCCGGTCCGAACGGCGGGATCAACGTCCTCGACCCGCGCGTCGCGCAGGCGAACCGCGAGTCGGCGCTTGCGCGGCTGCGCAAGTCGCAGACGTCCGTCGGCGGCTTCCCCTGGTTCCCGGGCGGCCCGCCGTCGCCGTACATGACGCTCTATCTCCTCCACGGCTTCGCGAAGGCGCTGGAGTTCGGCGTGGACGTGCCGAAGGACGTGACCCAGCGTTCCTTCTCCTACATCGCCCAGCACTACCGCTCCGAGTGGAAGAAGTGCATGTCGCTGGACGGATGCTGGGAGTTCGTCACGTTTCTGAACTACGTCGTTTCGGCGTATCCCGACGCGTCGTGGGCGAACGGCGCCGTGACGGAGGCCGAGCGCCAGGAGATGCTCGCCTACTCGTTCAGGCACTGGAAGGAGCACGCGCCGTTCCTAAAAGGCTATCTGGCGCTCACCCTGAAGCGCATGGGCCGTCCGGCGGACGCGCGGCTCGTCTGGGCCTCCGTGATGGACTCGGCGAAGTCGAACGACGAACAAGGCACGTTCTGGGCGGCCGAGGACCGCTCGTGGCTTTGGTACAACGACACGATCGAGACGCACGCGTTCGCGCTGCGCACGCTCCTCGAGCTGGACCCCGGAAACGCGAAGACGGACGGCATCGTGCAGTGGCTGCTCCTCAACAAGAAACTGAATCAGTGGAAGTCCACGCGGGCGACGGCAGAGGTCATCTATTCGCTCGTCCATTACCTGAGACGCGAGGGCGCGCTCGGCATCCCCGAGGACGCGACGGTCACCGTCGGGACGCAGAAGGTCACGTTCGTGTTCGATCCAGCCACGTACGCCGGGAGGAACAACCGCTTCGTCGTCCCGGGCGACAAGATCGACCCGAAGGCGACGTCCACGGTCGTCGTCGAGAAGGAGAGCAAAGGCTTCGCGTTCGCGTCGGCCGCGTGGCACTACTCCACGGAGAAGCTGCCCGCCGAGGATCGCGGCGACTTCTTCTTCGTCTCGCGGAAGTATTTCCGGCGCGCGACGAGCGGGCGGGAGTTCGTTCTGACGCCGCTCGCGGAGGGCGCCGTCCTGAAACCGGGCGACGAGATCGAGGTGCAGATCTCCCTGAAGACGAAGCACGAAGCCGAATACGTCCACCTGCGCGACCCGCGCGCGGCCGGCCTCGAGCCCGAGAACGCGGTCTCGCGCTGGAAGTGGAACCTCGGGATCGCCTGGTACGAGGAAACGCGCGACTCGGCCACGAACTTCTTCTTCGAGCGTCTGCCGGTGGGTGCGTACACGTTCAAGTACCGGCTGCGCGCGAACATGGCGGGTACGTTCCGCGTGGGACCCGCGATCGTGCAGTCGATGTACGCGCCGGAGTTCAACGCCTTCTCGGCCGGAGCGGTCCTCGTCGTCTCGGGAGACTGAGTCGCGGGAGTCCCGGGCTATGATTCAAACGCGTGCCCGCGGACTTGTCGCCTCCGCCCGGCTCCCGCGCCCCGGGAGCGATCGCGTGGATCGTGCTCGCGCTCGGAATCGGGCTGACCGGTTTTCTGTACTTCGCGGCCCTCCGTCAGGCGGGTGCGCCAGTCGAGGCCCGGGTGCTGCAGGCCCGGCCTCTCGCGATCCTCTGCGCCGGTCTGCTCGTGAGCGGGCTCCTGTTCGGCATCATCTGGTCGCTCGTCTTTGCGCGGTTCCGGGCCCTTGCCGTCGCCCGGGACATGACGGCCTCGCTCCGGGCCTCCGAGCAGCGGTACGGGCGTCTCTTCGAACAGAGCCTCGCCGGGATCTACCGCACGACGCCCGAAGGCCAGATCCTCGAATGCAACGAGGCGTTCGCTCGCCTTTACGGCTACGAGTCGCGGCAGGACCTCCTCGATCATTCCGCGGTCGCGCTCCATGAAAGCGCGGAATCTCGACAGCGTTTTCTCGAGACCCTGAGGGAGAAGGGCACGCTCATCGCGTACGAATCGCGGGCCCGCCGCAAGGACGGCACGCTCTTCTGGACGCTGGAACACGTTTCGCTTCTGCCCGGGCCCCCGGAAGTCATCGAGGGCACGATCGTCGGCATCACGATGCGCAAGGAGGCCGAGGAAGCGCTACGGTTGTCGCGCGAGCGTTATCGAAGCGTCATCGAGTCGTCGCGGGACGGCCTTCTCTTCTTCGATCTCGCGACGCGGCGAGTTCTCGAGTCGAACCCGGCGTTTCAGCGCATGCTGGGCTACTCCGCGGAAGAGCTGTCCGCGCTGAGCCTTTACGACTTCACGCCCGACGATCGCGCCTCGGTCGACGCGAACATCCACCGGCTCGTCGATCAGGAAACGCTGACGATCCCGAACGGCGCCTTCCGGCGGAAGGACGGCAAAGAGGTCACCGTCGAGTTCGCCGCGGTTCTCATCGAGGAAAGCGGACGCCGGATCGCGTTCGCCGTCGTGCACAGTCTCGCCGAACAACGCGCGCTGGAAGAGCAGCTCCGGCAGGCCCAGAAGATGGAGGCGGTCGGACGGCTCGCGGGCGGCGTCGCCCACGACTTCAACAATCTTCTGACGGCAGTCCTCGGATACGCGGACCTCCTTCTCGACTCGGACCCCTCACCAGAGGTGAAACACTCCGCGAACGAGATCTGCAAGGCGGCAGAGCGCGCCGCCGCGCTCACGAAACAGCTTCTCGCCTTCAGCCGCAAGCAGGTGCTCCAGCCGAAGATCCTCGACCTGAACGAGGTGCTCGCCGAGGTCGACGGCATGCTGCGGCGCACGCTCGGCGAGGACGTGACGTACGAGGCCGAGCGCGACCCGCACCTCTGGCGCGTTCTGGGCGATCCGGGCCAGCTTCAGCAGGTACTCCTCAACCTCGCGGTGAACGCGCGCGACGCGATGCCGGACGGAGGTGTCCTGCGCGTCGCGACGCGAAACGTCTCGCTGGAAGCCGCGAGCCTGATGGAGGTCCCGAACGTCACCGAAGGGGACTACGTACTCCTCGAGGTTTCCGACGCGGGGTACGGAATGGACGCGGAGACGCTTTCGCACGCTTTCGAGCCCTTCTTCACGACGAAGGAGAGGGGCAAGGGCACGGGCCTCGGGCTCTCGACGGTCTACGGAATCGTGAAGCAGAGCGGCGGCTACATCCACATCGAGAGCGAGCCCGGAAAGGGGACGCGCGTTCTCGTCTACCTGGCGCGCGCCCATGGCGCCGCAGACTCTCCCTCGAACGCGAGCCTGCGGGCCTTTCCGCGCGAGGGCACGGAGACGATCCTGCTCGTCGAGGACGAGGAATCGGTGCGCCACCTCACCTCCCTCCTGCTCAAGAGAAGCGGCTATCGCCTCCTCGTCGCGTCGACCGCGGAGGAGGCGCTCGAGACGGCGCGCGGATACGCGGGACAGATCGACCTGCTCCTCACCGACGTCGTCCTGCCGGGCCTGAACGGCCGGCGCCTCGCGAACCTGCTGAGCCCCGAGCGCCCCTCGATGAAGGTCGTCTTCGCATCGGGCTACTTCGACGAGCGCGGCATCCTGGAGCCCGGAAGCGACTTCATCCAGAAGCCCTTCAACCCCGAGACGCTCGCGCGGATCATCCGGCGTGCGCTCGACCGCAAAGGCTCTCAGCCGGCCTGAGCTCCGCGCCGTTCAGCGGGAAATTCCGAAGTTCGTCGCGTCCGGGGCGCCGGTCGCGGCCGAACGGGCGCGCGCTCTCGCGAGGAGGCGCGCGCGGAACGCCCCCGGCGGGATCTGACCCTCGGAGAGAAACTCCTCGTGGAAACGCCGCTCGGAGAAACCGGGCCCCTCGACCGCCTGGCATTCCTCGCGCAGCGCGAGGATCTCGGCCTTGCCGAGATGGTACGTGATCGCCTGTGTGGGCCACTTCGAGTAACGGAAGATCTCCTTGCGGGCGGACGCCACGGCGGCGCGCTCGGCGGCGTCGGGATTCAGCGTCGGATCGGTCGAGACCGGACCCTTCACGAAGACGACGTTCCGGGCGAAGTACGTCACGGCGTCCTCGAACGACATGAAGCCGCAGTGGATTCCCGTGTCGATGACGACGCGGGCATCGCGCAGGAGCTGGTTCTGAAGCTGGAAAAGCCGCTCCTCAGGCGTGTAGAAACCGTCGGGAAAGTCCGCGCGCCTCTCGCCCACGAGGCTCTCGCAATAGAGCGCCCAGCCCTCGGAGGACATCGAGTCTTCCCACATGGAAGCCGAATCCTCCACGCCTCCCGGCGTCAGCCAGCGGATTGCGGGGATCGACGCGGCATGACCGCGCATGAACTGGTAGTACCAGTCGTGGCCGGGGAAGCCCTCATGCGCCGCGAGGCTTGCGATCGCCGTGCGCGCGTGTTCGCGCAGCGCCGCGGGGTCGTCGCTCGTGGGGGTCACGTAGAACTGCCCGACGCCTCCCGCCTTGAACGGCGGCGCCGGGTAATAGGCCGCGTCGATCGTGTCGCGCAGCGGCGGCGGCGTGAAAACGACGTCCAGCCGGTAATCTGCCGGCAGGTCGAACATCCCGGTCTTCCGCCCGTAGTCCACGAGGCGCCGGCACGCCTCCCGGTACCACGACAGCATCTCGGCGTCGTTCTTCGGGACGTCGTTCGCGAGGGACGAAAGGACGGACACAAGCGAGGCATCTGGCAGCTTGCGGTCCGCGGCGACGCGTCGCGCGAGCACGGTCATCTCTCCGAGCGTCGCGGCCACCTCGGATTTGCCGTAGGCGTGCAACTCGCGCGGCGTGCGCGTCACGCCCAGGTTGTTCTTCAGCGCCCAGGAGTATTCCGCTTCGCCCGCGGCGAAGCGGTCCCTGTCGAACGCGGGTTTGAGTGCCTTTCCGCCGGGCTCGAAGAAGAGATCGAGGAGACCTTTGCGAAATTCCCGGAACGCGGCGGCCGCGGACGGGCCTGCCGCCGCGACCGAAGCCTTCGTGTCGGCGTCGAGGTCGGCGCCCCACGACGCGAGCTTCTCGGCAAGGCTCTTCTCGAAATAGACGGCGGTTGATTCAGCGCCGTCGACCGCGGCCGTGATGAGACGCCGGTCGGGGATTGCGTTGCCCGAGGCGCCGCGCCGCACGTTCGCGAGGGCGGTTTTCAGGTACCGGGGCACCGCGGCCGTGCGTGCCGCGACGCCCTGCCACTCGGCCTTCGTCCCGCGCGTCCCGCCCGCCCCCGGTGCCATTCCTTGCAGCGCCCACTCCACGCCCCTGAGCGGCTCTTCGAGGAACACGTCGAGAGCCTTCTCGTGCACGCGCCGGTCGAGGTTGTGCACGAGGAACGCGAGCTGCGAGCCCATCACGGAGGCGTCGATGCGGTCGGGCTCGGCAAGCGCCTTGACGTCGATCCTCGCGAGGCGCGTCTGGAATCCCGCCCACGTGTCGCGCTCGGCGCGGAGAGCCACGGGGGAGTAGTCGCGCAGCTTCCCGTCAAGGGCGGCGTACGCCGAATCGAGGCCTTCCGCGCCGAGATACGTCGCGACGACCGGAAAACGCTCGAGAAACTCCTTGAGGTATTCGGCCCGGAGCGCGGCGAACGCGGACGCCTTCGGCATCGTGGTTCTTTTCGGTTTCGGAAACGGGACCGTGGATTTCTGAGAATTCGGAGAAGGAGCCGGGGATTTCTGAGAATGCGCGGGACGCGCCGACCCGACCAGGACCATCATCACCGCGCCTGCCGCGCCGCGGCGGATTTCGGAGAAGGTCTTCACGCGGCGTTCCTCCGTGAGGCGCGATTCTCCCGCAGGCGCGAGAGGTGAGAGAGGAGAAAAGGGAGCCCCGTTAGGCCCGCCGCGAGAGTCGTGAGGAGGTGGAGGCAGCCGCCCAGGATGGCGCCGCCTGCGAGCGGGATGCCGTCGAGCGCCACGGCAGCGGCGAAGCCCGATTCGTACGGGCCGAACGTGCCCGCCGGTGACGGCAAGACGGCGGCCGTCGCGATCGAGGTGAAGAGCGCGACCGCGAGAGTGGCGGGATGGATCGGAAGGCCGAGGCCCCGCGCCGTCAGCCAGAGCGCGGGGATGTGGAGCGCGAGGAAGGCGCTTGCGGCGGCGGCGGCCAGCACATAGGACCCAGGCTCCTCGCGCGCGACGGAAAGGCCCTCGGCGACCTCGTGCGCGATGGCCCGGCGGCGGCCTTCGGCGGGGAGTCTCGGAACGAGGGACGCGAGGAGCCGTCCACCCGCGAACGGCAGCGCGAGGAGCAGACCCGCGCCGAAGAGCACGAGCGCGGCGACCGAAAGGCCGAGGACGTGCGTCCCGCGGGAGAGAAGGAGCCAGGCCGCTCCCGTGAGCCCCGCGAGAAGGAGCGTGGCCGTGTCGAGCAGTTTCACGAGCGCGAAAACGGCGGCCGATCGGGCCCAGCTCGCGCCAAGCGCCGCTCGGATCGAAGCCCACGACGCGATCTCTCCGCTTCGAAATGGCAGCACCTGCAGAAGGAAAGTCGTCGCGCCGGAAAGCGACCATGCGGTCGTGAAGCGGATCCGGTCGACGGAAGGAAGCAACAGGTTGAAGCGAAACGCACGCACCCCGAAGGCGAGGGTGTTCAGGAGAAAGCCGGCGGCGAGAAATGCCGGTTGCGCGTTGCGAAGAAAAGAGAAGATTTCTGCTGGAGAACGCCTGATCGCGAGGACAACAAGCGCGAGCAGTGCCAGCGCGAAGACAGCGCCGAAGATCTTCTTAGAAAGGGTAAGGGGGGTGGGGCGCGGACTGTTCACGCGCGGTCTTCAGCAGAAATCTCCTCGTCCCTCTTCCCCGACTCCCGGCGCCGTTTCTCCAGCACGAGCTCCTCGAGGAGCGTCCGATTGATGGAGATGAGGTCCGCGAGGAGACCGGAGAGGACGCAGACGACGGAGGCCACGAAGAGCACCGCCGCGAGCAGGAGCGACTGGATGTGACCGGCCGGGTTGTGATCCGTGATCACGAAGAAGACGTATCGCCCGACGAGCCCGAGGCCGGCGGCGGAGAGGAGCGCTGCGCAGCTGAAGAAGACGGGCAGCGGCTTGTAGAGCGCCGTGATACGCAGGATGTTCGCGCCCTGTACGAGCACGTAGTTCGAGGTACGCCGGATCAGGCGCGAGGTGCGCACGGGCGGGTTCGTGCGCACGGGGACCGACGCGACGGCCATCTCCTTGTGGCCGGCCTGGATGAGCGTCTCGAGCGTGTAGGTCATCCTCGAGAACACGTTGAGCCGGAGGGCGGCCTCGCGCGTCAGGGCGCGAAAGCCCGAGGTGGCGTCGGGCACGTCCGTGCCCGACGCGCGGCGCACGACCCACGAGCCAAACTGCTGCGTGAGGCGCTTGCCGGGCGAGAAGTCCTTCTTTGTGGCCATCCCGCGGTCGCCCACGACGATCTCGGCCTCGCCCCGGAGGAGGGGCGCGACGAGAGTCTCGACGTCGGCCGCCGCGTACTGGCGGTCGGCGTCCGTCGAGACGATGACGTCGGCGCCGAGGCACAGCGCGGCGTCGAGGCCGGCCCGCCACGCGAACGCGAGCCCCCGATGAATCGGCAACCGCACGACGTGGTCCGCGCCCGCGCGCCGCGCGGCCTCGGAAGTGCCGTCAGTCGAGCCGTCGTCCACGACGAGCGTCTCGACCGACGCGAAGCCCGGCACGCGGCGGGGCAGCTCCGCGAGCGCGGATCCGATCTGTTCCGCCTCGTCCCAGGCGGGAATCTGGATGACGAGCTTCACGGCTCGGGAGAGCCTAACAGGAGCGTACTCTTCGAAGGAGGTGGCCCGATGACGAAGACCGCACACCTTCTCTTTGCCGCCCTTTTCATCGCCGCTGCGTCCATCCGTGCGCAGGATGGCCCTCCGAAAGAGGACCGCGCATTTCGCGAGGCGGATCTCGTGGAGCTGGTGACGATCGACTCCACGATCCGTCTCGACGTGCGCTACGCGGGGAAGAACAACGAGTTCGGCCGGCCCTTCTATTCCGAGGCGCGCGCCTTCCTGCAGCGTCCGGCCGCCGAGGCGCTCGTGCGCGTGAACCGCGCGCTCAAGGAGAAGGGCTACGGGCTCCTCGTGTTCGACGGTTATCGCCCGTGGTCGGTCACGAAGGCATTCTGGGATCTGACGCCCGCCGACAAGAAGATCTTCGTGGCGGATCCGAAGAGCGGCTCGCGGCACAACCGGGGCTGCGCGGTGGACCTCTCGCTCGTCGACCTCGCGACGGGCCGCGAGGCGGACATGGGCAGCAGATACGACGAGATGTCGGAGCGTTCGTACACCACGTACACGAAGGGCCCGAAAGAAGCCCTCGCGCGCCGCGAGCTCTTGAGCACGGCGATGGAGAGAGAGGGGTTCTCCGCCTATTCCGCCGAGTGGTGGCACTTCGACTACAAGGACTGGCGGGATTACGCGCTCATGGACGTTCCGTTCGCGGCGCTTAGCGCGGCGAAAGCGGGGTTCAGCGAGGTCGTCAACCTGCGGCTGGCCCGCGTCGTGGACCTGACGCACTCCTTCGACGAGAAGACGCTCTATTGGCCAACGTCGCCTACGGCGTTCGAGCTCCGGACTTTGAGCAGGGGGAAGACCCCGGGAGGGTGGTTCTACGAGGCGAACTCTTTCTGCACTCCGGAGCACGGCGGGACGCATCTCGACGCGCCGGTGCATTTCTCGGAAACGGGGGAGAGCGCCGACGTCGTGTCCGTCCGCCGGCTGATCGCCCCGGCCGTCGTCCTCGACGTCGTGGCGAAGGCGGCCCAGGACCCGGATTACCGGCTGACGGTCGCGGACGTGAAGGGGTGGGAAGCGGCGCACGGTGTGATCCCGCGCGGCGCGATCGTGCTCCTCAGAACCGGATGGTCGGCGCGCTGGCCGGACCGCCGGCGATACTTCGGCGACGACACGCCGAAGGACGCCTCGCATCTTCACTTTCCTTCGTACGGCCGGGAGGCCGCGGAGCTTCTCGTCAGGGATCGCGGCGCCGCCGCGCTCGGCGTGGACACGGCCTCGATCGACCACGGCCCCTCGCCAGACTTCCCCGTGCACCGCGTCGCGGCCGCCGCTCAGGTGCCCGGGCTCGAGAATCTCACCGGCCTCGGCGACCTGCCCGAGACAGGCGCGTGGCTCGTCGCGCTGCCGATGAAAATCGGCGGAGGCTCCGGCGGGCCCGTGCGCGTCGTGGCTCTTCTTTCGAAGTGATGGCCTCGCTCCGGCAACGCCTCCTCATGAGGCTCGTGAGCCTCTACCCGCCGTACCTCGGCGCGGGCGTCCGCGTGGCGTACCCGAAGGACGACGCCCACAGGATCACGGTTCGCATGGGGCTCCATTGGTGGAACAAGAACCTCTTCGGGACGCAGTTCGGCGGCTCTCTGTATGCGATGTGCGACCCTCACTTCGTCTTCCTCGTGATGCGCCAGCTCGGGCCGGGCTACCTCGTTTGGGACAAGGCCGCGGGGATCGAGTTCCTGAAGCCGGGAAGGGGCGGTGTGTCGGCGACGTTCGTCGTCACGCCGGNNGGAGGAGGAGCCCCCTGAACTTGCGGTCTTTGGCCGGAGCCGGTATCCTCCGCCGCTCCGGCCGAACGGCCGGAAATGCTCTTTAGAGAAGACGATCCGGGTCGAGGTCGGGGATCACAAGACGTTCTTTTGCGAACGGCCCCTGGCGACAGCCCTCGGAGAGAGAAACGCGACACGTTCAGGCGCTTAGCTCAGCGGTAGAGCACTACCTTGACACGGTAGGGGTCAGCAGTTCGATCCTGCTAGCGCCTACCATCGCCTCTCTCCCATGCCGCCGCCCAAGGCAGCTCGAAGGCGCTTAGCTCAGTCGGTAGAGCACTTCCTTCACACGGAAGGGGTCAGCGGTTCGAGTCCGCTAGCGCCTACCATCCTCGCGTTTCCTGTTCCACCCTCGCACCCGCCGTCGTTTTTCTTCTCGTTCAAGAGAAGAAGATGAAGATTTTCTGAGAAGGGGAAAGGGTTTGGTATGTCCTCGGTGGAAAGCGCGAATCGAACGGAAGCGGGGGCAGGGGAAGGCGGAAAGATCCGTCTGACGCTGCCGGACGGGACGGTCAAGGAGGTACCTTTCGGTACCACCGGCCGTGCCGTCGCCGCGTCCATCGGGCCCCGGCTCGCCAAGGACGCCCTCGGCGTCAAGCTCGCCGGCCAGGTTCTCGACCTCTCCCGCCCGCTCACCGAGTCGGGCCTGTTCGAGGTCGTCACGCCGAAGCACGCCGACGCGCTCGAGCTGTATCGCCACTCCACGGCGCATCTCTGCGCGAACGCGGTCAAGCGGCTCTTCCCGGGCGTGAAGATCGGCATCGGCCCGGCCATCGAGAACGGTTTCTATTACGACTTCGATCCCGGCCGGCCTTTCACTCCGGAAGACCTCGAGAAGATCGGGGCGGAGATGAAGAAAATCGTCGCCGAGGACAACGTCGTCGTACGCAAGGAGATGTCGAAGGCCGAGGCCGTGAAGATCTTCGAGGCTCAGGGCGATCCGCTCAAGGTCGAGATCGTCGCGGGCATTCCCGAGGGCAGCCTCTCGTGCTACGAGCAGAAGGACTTCATCGACCTCTGCCGCGGCCCGCACGTGCCGTCCACGGGCAAGCTCGGCGTCTTCAAGCTCACGCATTCCGCGGGGGCGTATTGGAAGGGCGACGAGCGCAATCCAATGCTGCAACGCATTTACGGCGCCGTGTTCCTCACGCAGAAGGAGCTGGACGAGCATCTCGCGAGGCTCGAGGCCGCGAAGGCGCGCGACCACCGCAAGCTCGGCAAGGAGCTGGGGCTCTTCCTCTTCCATCCCTGGGCCCCGGCGTCTCCGTTCTTCCTGCCGAAGGGCGCCACGGTCTACAACCTCCTGATCGCGTTCATGCGCGACCTGTACGTCAAGTACGGCTACCAGGAGATCATCACGCCCCAGATTTTCGACGAGGAGCTCTTCCGGACCTCGGGCCACACCGGCGCTTACCGCGAGAACATGTACTTCATGACGATCGACGAGCGGGAATTCGGTGTCAAGCCGATGAACTGCCCGGGCCACTGCCTCCTGTTCAAGTCGGGGCACTACTCGCATCGCGACCTCCCGGTCCGGTACGCCGATTTTGCGCGGCTCCACCGGTATGAGAAATCCGGAGTCACGCAGGGGCTGACGCGCGTCAGGACCTTTTCGCAGGATGACGCGCACATCTTCGCCGCGCCGGAGAGCATCGGCCGCGAGGTGCTCGACTTCCTCCTTTTCCTGGACGAGGTCTACAGCACGTTCGAGTTTCGCGACGTGGACATCTCCCTCGGCCTCAGGCCCGAGAAACGGGTCGGCCCCGACGAGGTTTGGGACCGAGCCGAGACGGTTCTCGAGGCGGCGATCAAGGCGACGGGCCGCCCGTACGTGGTATCGCCGGGCGACGGTGCGTTCTACGGACCGAAGATCGACTTCCGTGTCAACGACGCCCTTGGAAGACCTTGGCAGCTCGGCACCATCCAGTGCGACTTCAACCTGCCGGAGCTCTTCGACCTGCACTACGTCGCGGAGGATGGCGTCAAACACCGTCCCGTGATCCTCCATCGCGCCATCCTCGGCTCCCTCGAGCGTTTCTTCGGCATCCTCATCGAGCACACGGGCGGTGACTTCCCGTTCTGGCTCGCGCCGGAGCAGGTACGCGTCGTACCGGTTTCGGAGAAGTTCAATGAGTACGGGGAGAAGATTCTTAGAAGGTTAATAGGGGCAGGCCTGCGCGCAACGATCGACGTCAGGAATGAGAAGCTGGGCGCGAAAATCCGGAATGGGGAGCTGGAGAAGGTCCCCGCTCTGCTAATCGTCGGGAAGAACGAGCAGGAAGCCGGTACGGTTTCACTGAGAGTTCGCGGCGGCGACGAGTACAAGGACAAGGACATCGAAAGACTCATCGAGAGAATGAAGGAAGCGGTCGCCCAACGTTCGCTTCGCTGGTATCAGCGCGCGACCGGGTCTTTCTCCACTCTCTAAGAAAATCCTAATGCGCCAAAACCCATCAACCAACCGCTCGCAGAGATAAGGAGGAACTCCCCATCGCATTTTTCAGAGGCGGCCCACGCGTTCCCCCGACGAAGAACTCCCCGATCAACGAATTCATCCTCCGGTTTCAGCAGGTCCGGCTGATCGGCTCGGACGGAGCCCAGCTCGGTGTCGTCGATCCACCGTCCGCCATCGCGAAAGCGCGCGAGGAAGGGCTCGACGTCGTGGTGATCGCCGAACAGGCCGATCCCCCGGTCTGCAAGATCATGGACTTCGGCAAGTTCACGTTCGAGAAGAAGAAGAAAGAGCACGAAAGCAAGAAGAAGCAAAAGATCACGCAGGTCAAGGAAATCAAGTTCCGGCCGAACATCGACGAGCACGACTACGACTTCAAGCTGAAGAACATCCTCCGGTTCCTGGAGGAGGGCGACAAGGTGAAGGCCACCGTCCAGTTCCGCGGCCGCGANNGGGCGCACGCCGAATCCGGCACCGAGATGATGGGAAACCGGATGCATCGGATCCTCGGCCCGATCAAGAAGCACTGAGAGACGGATAAGGAGCCCCGAACATGGCCACGAAGAGAAAGACGCACCGCGGCGCGGCGAAGCGGTTCAAGAAGACCGCGACCGGCAAGTTCAAGCGCGGTCACGCGATGAGACGCCACATCCTCACGAAGAAGAATGCGAGCCGGCTCAGGGGCCTCAAGAAGGCCGCGCTCGTGTCGAAGGCCGACACGAAGAACGTCCGGTCGATGCTTCCGTACGCCTAACGAGAACGAGAGACAAGGAGTCACACAATGCCTCGCGTCAAGCGTGGACCCAAGAGGAAGAATCGCCGGGAACGAGTCCTGGAGCTCGCGAAGGGCTATTACGGCACCAAGCACAACTGCTTCCGCATCGCCGAGCTGCAGGTCGAGCGCTCGCTCGTCTATGCGACGCGTGACCGCAAGCAGAAGAAGCGCGAGTTTCGCGGTCTCTGGATCGTCCGCATCAACGCGGCCGCGCGACTGCATGATCTCAGCTACAGCAAGCTCATGGCGGGCCTGAAGAAGGCCGGCTCCGACGTGAACCGCAAGGTCCTCGCGGAGATCGCCGTGGAGGATCCGAAGGGGTTCGCGAACATCGTCGCCTCCGCCAAGTCGGCCCTCGGGCTGCCCGCGGGTGCGTCCGCGAACGCCTAGATTCCATCGAGTGGCCGATCTGCTCGCCTCAGTCGAAGAGAAACGAAGAGTTTTCCTCGAGGAGTTGAAGACCGCCGAGGAGAAGGCTTCGTCGCCGACGGGCCTTCCCCCGGTGGACGTGCGCGCGCTCCACGTGCGCTGGCTCGGCCAGAAGCAGGGCGTCGTCACGGAGCTCCTCGCCGGGCTTCGGACCCTTTCGAAGGAAGACAAGGCTCCGGCCGGCGCCGCCATCAATAGGCTCAAGAACGACGTCGAGGCGGCGCTCTCTTCACTCGAAGAGAAATCCCTTCTCTTCGAACGCCTGAGGAAGCAGCAGGCTCTGGCCGTGGACGTCACGCTTCCGCCGCGCGCCCCGCGCGTTGGACGCCTGCACCCCCTGACGGTCGTGAGGCGCCGCATCGAAAGCGCGTTCGCATCGCTCGGCTACGAGGTCGCCGAGGGGCCCGAGGTGGAATCGGACTGGCTCAACTTCGAGGCGCTCAACTTCCCGCCCGACCATCCCGCGCGTGACGCCGTGGACACGTTCTTCGTGAAGGGCGGCGGGGAAGGCAAGGACCGGCTGCTCCTGCGCACGCACACGTCCCCGGTCCAGATCCGGACGATGCTCGCGCAGAAGCCGCCCATCCGCATCGTCATCCCGGGGCGCGTCTACCGGAAGGACGACATCGACCCGCGCCACTCGCCGGTCTTCCACCAGATGGAGGGGCTGACCGTGGACGAAGGCGTCACGTTCGCGAACCTGAAGGGCACGCTCGCGGCCTTTTCGCGCCTGCTCTTCACGCCCGAGACGAAGATCCGATTCGGGCCGACGTTCTTCCCGTTCGTCGAGCCTGGCGTGGACGTCGCCGTCTCGTGCGTCTTCTGCTCGGGCACCGGCGCGGCGGACGGTGCGACGTGCCGCCCCTGCTCGGGCTCCGGCTGGATCGAGATCATGGGCGCCGGGATGGTCCATCCGAACGTCCTCCGAAACGGCGGGATCGACCCCGAAAAGTACTCGGGCTTCGCTTTCGGCATGGGAATCGACCGCATTGCGTTCCTTCTCTACGGTGTGCCCGACCTGCGGCTCTTCTTCGAGAACGACGTGCGCTTCCTCGACCGCGTGTGGAGCTGAGGGCGGCCCCGATGAAGTTCTCGTACTCTTGGATCGCGTCGTACTTGCCCGGTCCCGCGCCGGACCCGAAGGCGCTCGGCGAGCGCCTGACGGCAGTGGGCTTCATCGTCGAGGGCGTCGAGGGGACGGGCGCACAAACCGTCTACGACGTCGAGATCACGGCGAACCGGCCCGACGGCATGAACCACCGCGGACTCGCGCGAGAGGCGGCCGTCGCGCTCAACCGCGCGTTCAGGGAGCCCGAGGGCGAGCCTCTCCACGAGGGGGAGACGCCGGCCGACGCCCGTGCCCGCGTCTTCGTCGAGGAACCGGAGCTCTGTTCGCGATACTCCGCGCGCGTGCTCGAGGGAATCCGCGTGAGGCCCGCCTCCGGCGCTCTGCGCGACCGGCTCCTCGCGATCGGGTCGGGAGCGATCTCCGCGCCCGTGGACGCCACGAACCACGTGCTCTGGGATATCGGCCAACCGCTTCACGCGTTCGACCTCGACACGCTCGCGAAAGGAACCGATGGCCTCCCGACGATCGTCGTGAGGCGAGCCAAGGCGGGAGAGAGGCTCGTGACGCTCGACGGCGTTTCACGGACGCTGACTTCGCAGCATCTCGTGATCGCGGACGCCGAGAAGCCCGTCGCTCTCGCGGGCGTCATGGGCGGGTTCGCGACGGCGATCTCGGAGAAGACGACGCGTGTCCTTCTCGAGGGCGCGCACTTCGATCCGCGCGCCGTGCGGAAAACGGCCCGCTCCCTCGGCATGCACACCGACGCCTCGCACCGCTTCGAGCGGGGAACGGACCCCGAGGCGACGTGCGACGGGCTCGACCGGGCCGCCCGCCTGATCCTCGAGGCCTGCGGCGGCACGCTGTGCCGGGGCACGATCGACGTCCGCGAACGGCGGGGGAGCCCGCATGCACGCCGAACGCTCACGCTCCGCCTCGCGCGTCTCGTGGCGTTTCTCGGAATGGACATTCCCGCCGCGCGCTGCCTTGAGATCCTCGCGGCGCTCGGCTTCTCTCCGGACTTTTCTCCATTTCGCGAGGGCGACGCGATCCGCGTAACGGTGCCCTCCTGGCGCGTCGACGTCTCGGCAGAGGAAGACCTCATCGAGGAGATCATCCGATGCGAGGGGTACGACAGGTTGCCCGAGACGCTGCCGCGCCCGTACGCGCCTGCCCGTCCCCCGGTCGCGGCTCTCGTCGCGGACCGCGCGCGCGACCTTCTCGTCGGCTTCGGGCTCCTCGAATGCCAGACCTACTCGTTCGTCTCGGAAGCCGAGAACGCGCCCTTCGCGTCGGCCGCGCCCGGCGCGCCGGTGCTCATCGAGAACGCGCTTGGCGAGCCGTTCACGACGATGCGCGCCACGCCGGTGATCGGGCTCCTGCAGAGTGCGCGGCACAACGCGCGGCGCGGACAGGCGGATCTCGCGCTCTTCGAGGTCGGGACGGCGTTCGGCTGGAATCCGGACGCGGCGAAAGAACAGAGAGAAAAAGAAGGAAGAGGGAGAGTCTTGGAAAGAAAGAGGGTCGGAATCCTGCTCGCGGGGCTGCGGCGCCGCCACTGGTCCGAGACGTCCGAAGAGAACGATTTCTTTGAAGGGGCGGGGATCGCCGCAGCTCTCATCAGGGGCCTGGGCTTGGGTGAGCCCCGCGCCCCATTCACCTTCGAAGAATGGTCCTCTTCGTACCTGGCCGCCGGGAGATCGGCCCTCGTGCGCCTCGCCGGTCAGCCGGCCGGCTGGGTCGGGGTTCTCGAGCCCTCGCTGGCCGCGTCGTGGGATCTCATCGATCCCGTCGTCGCCGACCTCGATCTCGACCTGCTTGGCTCCCTGCTTCCGTCCCCCGTCACGTCCGTCGAGCCGCCGCCCCGCTTCCCCGGAAGCGAGGTGGATCTCACCGCGACGCATCCGGTCGCGACCGCGTGGAAGACGCTCGAGGTCGCCGTGCGCGCGAACGCACCCACGGAACTCGTGGCCGTGACCGCGAAAGGTCGCTATCGTGGCGCCGGCGTGCCCGAAGGATTCGTGAAGACGACGTTGACCCTGCGGTTTGGCTCGCCGCTGCGCTCTCTCGCCCGCGAGGACGTGAACGCGTGGCGCGATGCGGCGGCGCGGCGTCTTTTGACTCTGCCCGCGGTGAAGGTGGACGGCGTGAGAGAAGGAAGCTGAGGAGGACGACGTGAAGGAGACGAAGAGCCGAGGCGAAGGCAAACCGGAGTCGCCCGCGGAGGCTTCGCTCGACGAGGTCCTCGACGCGATCGAGACGCGCCTGGAATCTCTCGTGGAGGTCGTGAAGGGCCTGTCCGCGGAGAATGCGCGCCTCGAGTCCGAGCTGGCTTCCGCTCGCGAGGCGAGCGAGAAAAACGGCGGAGCGGCTGCCGCGCTTGCGCGGTACGAGGCCGAGCGGGCGGCCGTCAGGGCGCGCATCCAGCGCTTGTTGAATACGCTCGAGGAGTCGAACGTCCCCGGACGTCAGCCCTGATGTTGCGTGTTATCCTCTCGACGCGGCGCGAACCGGGCGCCGCGCGAGAAAAATGGCGCCCAAACCGTCCGTCACGCAGGTAGAGATCTTCGGCCAGACGTACTCCGTCCGCGCCGCGGGGGATCCTGCGTACATCCGGGAGCTCGCCGGTTTCGTCGACAACAAGATGCGCGAGGTCTCCGAGCACGCGCCGACGGTCGACTCGGCGAAGATCGCCATCCTGACCGCGCTCAACATCTCGGATGAGTTCTTTCAGTACCGTTCGAAATCAGGCTCCGAGGGTGATCCGGGGCGGGTCGCGAAGCGCGCGATCCGTCTCGTCGAAAAACTTGACGAGATCCTGAAGACGTCTCCTCGGGCCATTCCGGCGAGGGCCGGCAGCGAATCGATTGGCACCCTGCGCGGTGCGTGAATGGGATATGTCTTTGAACCGATATTTCTATCGTGGAGCCACCGTATCAGGGCCGTCCTGTGATGCCCCTTCGGGGGAACTAATGGTCTGCCCCGGGGCCTCCCCCTGTCTTTTGACGGGTTCAATCGACACTGCCCACACGGCCGAGGTGGGGCGCCTTTCTTGCGCCCGCTTGGGGAGACGTTTTCGGGATCGCGTCTAGCTTCGTACCGGATCACCCTCGAAACAACGATCGATCGAGGGGGACCGACCCGTGAACGCCATTCAAATCATCGCCGTGGAGGCCGTGCTCGCGGTCTTGGCCGTGGGCGTCCTCATCTGGGCCCTGAAAACCCGGAGCGCCGCGTCCATCACGAAGGCGGAGGCCGATCTCGAGGCTCGCAGGAAGCTCGATGAAGCGCAGCTCGCAGCGGAGGCTGCTGTCCGGCGGGCCGAGGCCGCCGCCCAGAAGACCGAGCTCGACGCGAAGGAGAGGGCGCTCAAGGCCCGCGAGGCCGCCGAGCAGGAGGCCGCGAAAAGGCGGGCCGAGCTGCTCGATCAGGAGAAGAGGCTCCTTCAAAAAGAAGAATCGCTCGACAAGAAAATCGTCGCCGCCGAGAAGCGAGAGCTGGACTCCGAGAACCGCGCGCAAAACCTCACGAAGCGCGAGAAGCGGATCGAGGAGGTCGAAGCCGAAGCGCAGAAAAAGGTCGAGGCGAATGCTCTCGAGCAGCGCGAGAAGCTCGAAAAGATCGCGGGTTTGACGGCCGAGCAGGCCAAGAGAGACCTGGTTCGCGAGCTGGAGAACGAGGCGCGCCTCGAGGCGACCGGACTCGTTCGCCGCATCGAGGAAGACGCCGTCGAGAGCGCGAACTGGAAAGCGAAGCGCCTCCTCTCGATGACGATCCAGCGCATGGCGTCCGAGCACGTCGTCGAGACGACGGTCTCGGTCCTCGATCTGCCGTCCGACGACATGAAGGGACGCATCATCGGGCGCGAGGGCCGGAACATCCGCGCCGTCGAGGCCGCGACGGGCGTCGACATCATCATCGACGACACGCCGGAGGCGATCCTCCTCTCCTCGTTCGATCCCATTCGCCGCGAGGTCGCGCGCCGCGCCCTCGAGCGCCTCATTCAGGACGGGCGCATCCATCCGGCGCGCATCGAAGAGGTCGTCGAGAAGGTCCGCGAGGAGCTGTGGCAGGACATCAAGACCACGGGCGAGGCCGCCGCGTTCGAGTTCGGAATCGCAGACCTGCACCCCGAGGTCGTCAAGCTGCTCGGGCGGCTCAAATACCGCACGAGCTACGGCCAGAGCGTGCTCCAGCACTCGAAAGAGGTCGGCTGGGCCGCGTGCCACCTCGCGAGCGAGCTCGGCGCCGACGTCGCGGTGGCGAAGCGCGCGGGGCTCCTCCACGACATCGGCAAGGCGATCGACCGCGAGCAGGAGGGCACGCACCTCGAGCTCGGGCGGCAGATTCTCAAGAAGTACGGCGAGACCGAGGCTGTCATCCACGGCATGGAGTGCCACCACGGCGACTACGAGCCGCGCACGATCGAGGCCGTGCTCGTCAACGCCGCCGATGCGATCTCGGCCGCGCGTCCCGGCGCGCGCCGCGAAATCCTCGAAACCTACGTCAAACGCCTCGAAAAGCTCGAGAAAATGACGGACGGCATGAAGGGCGTCGAGCGTACGTTCGCGATCCAGGCGGGCCGCGAGCTGCGCGTCATCGTGGACGCGAAGAAGGTCACGGACGACGAGTGCCTGTGGATGTCGAAGGACCTCGCCAAGCGCATCGAGGCGGAGCTCCAGTATCCCGGGCAGATCAAGATAACGGTCATCCGGGAGACGAGGGCCGTGGACTTCGCGAAATGAAACTTCTCTTCATCGGTGACGTCGTCGGGAAGCCCGGGCGCAAGGCGCTCTCTCTTCTCGAGAAGGTCATCGGGCGGGAGCACATCGATTTCACGGTCGTGAACATCGAGAACGCGGCTGGCGGATTCGGTGTGACCGCCGAGCTGTTCGCGGACCTCTCGAAGCTGCCGATCGACGTCTTCACCTCCGGCAATCACATCTGGGACAAGAAGGACTTCGTGCCGCTCCTGGGCGACCTCGAGAACCTGCTCCGGCCCGCGAACTACCCGCCCGGCAACCCCGGCCGCGGCTGGGCGATCCAGGACACGCCGTCCGGGATTCCCGTCGGCGTCCTGAACCTGCAGGGCCAGGTCTTCATGGCGAACACCGACTCGCCGTTTCGCGTGGGCGATCAGGCGCTCGCCGAGATGAAAGCAAAGCGGCCGGATCTGAAGGTCATCATCGTCGACATCCACGCCGAAGCGACCTCGGAGAAACAGGCCATCGGCTGGTGGTTCGACGGCCGCGCGTCGCTCGTCATCGGCACGCACACGCACGTTCCGACCGCGGACGCGCGCATCCTGCCGAAGGGAACGGCCTATCAGGGCGACGCGGGCATGACGGGCGCGTACGAGGGAATCATCGGCTTCGACCCGAAGGCCATCCTCGAGAAGTTTCTCTACCAGACCCCGCGCTCCATGGAGACCGCCACGCGCGACGTCCGCATGTGCGGCGCGATCGTGGACGTGGACGAGGCGACCGGGAAGGCGCGCGCGATCACGCCGATCCAGGAGAGGCTTGGGTAGACGCCTCCTCGTCCTGCTGGTCTTTGCCGTCGCGCTCGCGTTCGCGGCCGCGCCTCTGCTCATGGGCCGCGGGATGGATTTCCGTAACTACCTCGAGGCGGCCGGGGCCCTGCGCGCCGGCCACGACCCATACGCGGGCGTCTACCCGTACCTCTACCCGCCGCTTCTCGCGGTCGTCCTCGTGCCCCTCACGTTCCTGCCGCCCGCGGCGGCCGCGTGGATTTGGGCGGCGGCCTCGGCGGCGGCGCTCGCCGCGAGCGCCGGGCTCGTCGCGAGGGGCTCGCTCCGCGTCCTCGTCCTCGCGCTCCTCTTCGCGCCGTTCGCGGCGACGCAGTGGAACCTTCAGGCGAACGCGTTCGTCCTCCTCCTCCTCGTCCTCGCGCGCGAGCGGCTCGACCGCGGCTTCGAGACAGGCGGAGGGGCCCTCCTCGGCCTCTCGATCGCGCTCAAGCCGTTCGGCCTGCTCGCGGCGGCGGTTCTCGTCCTCGCGGGGCGATGGCGCGCGGGCCTCGCGGCGGCGGGCGCCGCGCTCCTCTCGTTCGCGCTCGTCGTGCCGTTCACGGGCCTGATGGGAGCCGCGGCCGCGGCCGGCGCCGTGAAACGGATCCTCTCGTCCTCGTGGGTCGAGACGTACGGCGCGAACGTCTCGCTGAACGGCTCGCTCGACCGATTTTTGCCAGACGGCGCCGGCGCCGAGCGGCACGGCGCCGTGGGGCTTGCGATCGTGGGCTGGACGGTCGTGCTCGTCGCGGCCGGCGCGGTCGGTGGGGCGCGCGCCGGGAAGCGCCTCTCGCCGCCTGCGGTCGTGGACGCGGCGCTCGCGGCGACGCTCCTCGGCGGCGTGCTGGTCGCGGCGATCGC
>PLZI01000173.1 GCA_003152095.1 Acidobacteriota bacterium
ATCTCGTCGTCGCGCCGGGCACGGGGTCCGTGTCGGTCTGGCGAAGCACGGGGGACGGCACCTTCACGCTCTTGACCGCTAACCTCTACTCTTACTCCCCGCAACAGCCGATCCTCGCTGACCTCGACGGAGACGGCCTTCCCGAGATCATTTTTCGTTCGTTCTACCCGTTCGGGCCTTTTCCCATCTCGATCTACAAGAACGACGGCGGAGGGCAATTCCACGTTCTTGGATCCGTCGGCGCGAGCTCGGAGGCCGACAACCCGTTTCTCTTCGACGTCGACGGCGACGGTCGGCCCGAGATCGTGTTCAGGGAGCAGTTGGACACGGGGAGCCCATACGTCTCAATCTGGAAGCTCGTCGGAGGCACGTTCACCGAGAGCCGGCTGACCCTGCCGAACACGCACATGACGTTCGTCGGAGCGGTGGACTGGTACGGCGACGGCCAGACCGAGTTCGTCGGCGCGGGCGCCGACCGGATCCAGATCTTCGGGCGCTCTGGCGTGCGGACCGACATCGCCGTCGTGCCGGTCCTCCTCTCGACGACCGGGCTCCTCGGCTCGCGCTTCGACTCCGACCTCCTTTTGACGAACTCCGGGACGACGCCAGCCCATGCGACGCTCCAGTACATGGCTTCTACAGGGGGCGGGAGCGGTACCGTCGAGACTGACCTCGCGCCGGGCCGGCAGCTCTTCACGTCCTCGGCCGTAGGATTTCTCCGCGCCGCGGGCCTTTCGAGTACGGCCGAAGGGAACGTGATCGGCACGCTGCGCATCGAGGTGACCGGAGCCTCGTCGCCTGGGGCCGTGAGCGCGTGCGTCAGGACCACGACGCCGGCGGGCGCTGGCGTCGCGTTCGCCGGGTCGCCGCTCGTCTCGCTCCTTCGAGGGCCCTCCATCCTCCCGTGGCTGACCGAGACCTCGAGGGACCGAACGAACCTCGCGCTCGTGAATGCTGGAGGGGCGACCGATGGCCCGGTCACCCTGCGCGTCGAGGTCCACTCCGCCGATGGCGCTTCCTCCCCGGTGGTCCTGCCGGACGTCGTTCTTCAACCCGGCGCCTTCTCGCAGATCGGCCGCGTTCTCGCGACGGTCGACTTGACGTCCCAACTCGGCTGGGCACGCGTCACACGCGTTTCTGGAACCGCTCCCTATCTCGCGTGGGCAGCCGTGAACGACTCTGTAAGCAGCGACGGGTCGTTTGTTCCGGCGGTACCCGAGTCGGCCGCGTTCAACACCGACTTGGTCGTGCCGAGCGCTGTCCAGACCGCCCGATATGCGACGGAATTCGTCGCGACGAATCCGGGCGTCAATCCGGTAACCCTCCAGGTGACGCTCGTGACGACGGGCACGATCCTCGAAGAGACGCTCGCTCCGGGTGCGACGTTCTACGTGCCGGACTTCTTCGCAGAGTTGCGGAGCCGGGGTCTCCCGGGCGCTCCGGCGGCGGGCGCCGCCGTCGTGAGCCCGCTTTACCTGCGCGCATCGGGATTCCCCCAGGTTTTCGGGGGAATAAGGGTCTCGAGCGGGGTCTCCGGAGGACTGTTCTACGGGGTCTTCGAGTCGGCGACGCCGCAGGGTCCCCTCAACGCCTATTCCGCGGTCGTTCCGGATCTCAGGCAAGACGGGTCGACCCGCACGAACCTCGGGATTCTGAACCTCGTCTCGGGTCCGATGACGTTCCGCGTCGACATCGTCGACGGCGAGACGGGAGGTCTCGTCTCCTCTCGGGACGATCTCGTCCTCGCGGGCAACGAGCTGCGGCAGCTCAACTCTGTCCTCCTCGATCTCGCCCCTGGAACGACGCGGGCGTGGGCCCGCGTGACTCCGCTTGCCCCGTATGCGCCTGTCCCATTTGCCGCCTACGCGGTTGTGAACGACGGATCCGCGCCCGGTCAGGGGACCGGCGACGGTTCGTTCGTCCCCGGGATTCCCGAGTAGCTTCAACCTCAGACCAGGCCCTCGCTCGTCATACTCACTTCGACACGTCCGGAGTGGGATTGGGTGCAGGACGGCAGCAGCTACCGGATCCCGAAGCCGTAAGTAATTTCCACCACGCAGGGGCTGCTGTAGACGAGCCGGCTCAAGATCGCCCGATCGCTTCCGCACGCGGCTCTTTTGGCCCGAGAACTCGTCAACTTCCGCTTCAAAGTGGGTCATAACGGGCCTGAAGACGCACTCGACTGGCGGGAAGGGCCCGACGACGACCTCGTTCTTGCGCTCGCAATCGCGGCCTGGGAAGCGGAGCGCAGGCCCGGGTTGGCGTCGGGGTTCGGGTACGGCGTGTCGGAGATGGCAGGTTGGAGAGGCTTCTGAGGGGCGCGCCCGTACGGCCGTCATGACCTGGGAGGTCAACTCGGCTGCGAGAACATGACCTGCCAGGTCATGGGCGGCGGCCCCAGAGCCGCCATCTTCCGCGCGACGTTGGCCCACGAGCCGCGAATCAGGAGAGGGGAGTTTATTGGCCCTGGTATTTATCCGGGCGCGCCGTACGGGCGAAAAGGCGCCGTCAGACGAATTCCCGGCGTCACGGTAAGTGTCCATTGTTGAATCACTTACGTTGCGCCAATCAACGTCGGAACGAACTGATTACTGGGAATCAGAACGCCAATACTGACC
>PLZI01000018.1:0-14210 GCA_003152095.1 Acidobacteriota bacterium
TCATCAAGCGCGACCGGTTCGTGAAAGCTGTTCCGCCCGAAGTCACTCTCGTAGACTTCGAGGGGAAGGGGAGCTGATGGAGGTCGTCCTTGCCGAGAAATATGGTTTTTGCGCCGGAGTGCGCGTCGCGGACAAGCTCGTCCGCATCGCCGCTAAGAAGGGCCAGAAGGGCGCGATCTTCGGGCAGGTCGTGCACAACGAGAGCGTCGAGGATGAAATGGCCCGGCTCGGCTTTCCCACGGTGCACGAGCTTGCCGCTGCGAAGGCGCACGACGCACGCATCGTCTTCTCGGCGCACGGCGTCGCGCCGTCCGTGCGTGCCGAGGCCTCGTCGCTCGGCCTTTCGACCATCGACACGACCTGCAAGTTCGTGACGGACATCCACAGGGAGATCATGCGGTCGCTGGACGNNGGGTATACGAAGGATCTCGACCCCGAGCGCTACCGCGTCTTCTACCGGCTCGACGAGGTCACGTCCTTCGACTGGTCGCGCATCCCACGCGTGAAGATCGTCTTCCAGACCACGATCAATTCCGAGTCCTTCGCGCCGCACGTCGAGGAGATCCGCCGGAACGTCTTGGACACGCGCGTCGCCGATACGATCTGCTACGCGACGAAGGAGAACCAGGATGCCCTGCGCGTTCTCTGCGACGATCCCGCGATCGACGCGATCGTCGTCATCGGCGGGAAGTTCAGCAAGAACACGAAAGAGCTTGCGCGCATCGCGCAGGCGAAAAAGCCGACGTTCCTGATCGGAACCGCCGCGGAGATCGACGTCGCGGCGCTTTTCGGAATGAGGAAAGTCGGCGTCTCGGCGGGCGCCTCGACGCCCGACTACGACGTCGCGGCCGTGATCGAAAGACTCAGGGCGATCTGACGGGCGGACCCGGCCTCAGCCCGGGTCCGCGAGAATCGCCGACAGCCGGTCCACGACGTCGCTTCCCGCGCCTTTTTCGTAGGGCGCCGCGTAGAACTTCGCGAGGTCCAGGGGCTGGTGCAGGGCGACGCGGCACGTTTTCAGCACCTTCCCCGGGATCTGCTTGTAGAGGAGGAGCTTGCGGAAGCCGTCCACGCGCACCGGGACGGCCACGGCCTTCGTGCGGTGGAGAAGCTGGGCGACGCCGAGGCGCAGCGGTGCGCCCTTCTGCGTG
This sequence comes from Acidobacteriota bacterium, assembly GCA_003152095.1. GTDB lineage: Bacteria > Acidobacteriota > Thermoanaerobaculia > UBA5066 > UBA5066 > Fen-183. Next base: position 1,152 of record PLZI01000018.1, read on the forward strand.
GTGCCGGTGGGGAAATGCAGGAGCCATCCGTCCGTGATCGCCTCCTCCACCATCGCGACGCCGGCAAAGTCGACGGAGCGTCTGACCTCCTGGCCGCCCTCGCGGAAGCTGCGCCGGAACGTGACGCCGCCCGCCCGCGTGAAAAGCTGCGTGAGGGGGTTATGCCTCATCGTCTCCGTCGCCGCCGAGAAACGCATGAACGGGTTCTCGAGCGGGAGGTGATGCCGCACGTACACGACGTCGAAAATCGCCATCGCCTCCATGAAGTACGTCTGGTGGTTCGAGAGGAACACGACGTTCTTCCGCGGGAGTTTGTCGATGATCGCGTCGCCCGTGACCTTTACGCGGTTCAGGAGCCTGAAATAGGGGATCGTGAAACCGAGCCCGAGGCTCGTGATGATTCCGCGGCGAAGCCAGCGGTCGGCGAATGTCTGCTTGAGCGAGGCCAATCTGGGCGGATCCTAGGATGAAGCCGCGGTCAGCGGCGGGCCAACTGCTCGACTCCCCAGACGACCATGTCCGTGGGCTTCGGCGCGTGGCCGAGGCGGCGCGCCATCGCCGAAATCTGGCCGCGGTGGTACGTCTGGTGGTTCACGACGTGCCTCACGACGACCCAGAACGGGGCGGTCTTTTCTTCGCCTTTCCGGTTCTTCCACGTGAAGGGCCCCGCGAGGCGCGCGGGCGTGTACGTCGCGAGCTGGCGGCGATGTTTCTCCTCGGCCGCGAGGAGGAGGCGCGCGGCAGCCTCGAGGTCCGGCAGCTCGTCCATTGTCGCGAGGCGCGTCGCGTCCTGGCCCGAGAAGCGCTCGGCCCACGCGTCCGTGGCGCCCGCGATGTGGACGAAGGTTGCCCTCAGCGACGGCCAGCCGCCGCCCTGTTCCTTCTCGTAGTCGGCCTCGGGGAGCGCGCGCAGCGTTTCGAGGACGCGCGCGTTCGCCCAGGAATTGAAGGCGTACAGGGACTCCAGGTCGTCCAGAGGAACGCTCATTTCGCGGGGTCCAAGACGATCGTATTCGTGAGCGTGCCGAGCCCGTCGATCGTGAGGCTCACGATGTCGCCCGGCTTCAACCACTGGTCGTGCGTGATCTTCGAGCCGTTCAGCTCGAGGAAGCAGCCGGTTCCCACAGTGCCGGAACCGATCACCTCGCCAGGCTCGAGCCTGACGCCGTCCGCGGCGCGCTGAATGATCTCGGCGAACGTCCAGCTCATCTGCGAGACGTTTCCCTCCGAGACCTGCACGTGGTTGACGGCCGCGGACATGCGCGCGTGGAGGACGTTGCCCTTGGGCGACGGCGAAAGGCGGTCCTTCAGCTCGTCCTTCGTGACGAGCCACGGACCCATGCCCGTCGCGAAGTCCTTGCCCTTGGCCGGGCCGAGGTTGAGCGTCATCTCCTCCATCTGGAGCGCGCGGGCCGAAAAATCGTTCAGGACGCCGTAGCCGATGATGGCGTCGTCGGCCTCGGCAAGCGTGGGGTTCGTGATCGTCTTTCCGATCACGCAGAACGCCTCGAGCTCGAAGTCGAGCTTGTCGAGCCGGCTCCGCCCGACGCGCAGCTCGCCGGGCCCGACGACGGCGAGCGCGTTCGTGAAGTAGAAGACGGGAAATCGGTCGAACTCGGGAATCATCCCCAGCCCGCGGTTCCGGCGCGCGGTCTCGACGTGCTGGCGGAAGGCGTAGCCGTCACGAATCGAGACCGGGCGCGGCAGCGGCGCGAGAAGCGTAACGGTCTGCTCGGAGTGGAACGCCTCGCGCGGCAGCTCCGAGGCCATCCCCGCCAAAGAGAGCACGCGCGGGAGGAATTTGTCGGCCCGCACGAGGAGATCGAGCATCCCGAGCTTGGAGAACGCCGCGTCGGCCCGTGCGAAATCGAGAATCCGGTCTTCCCCGACGACCAGACCGAGGCGCGGCCTTGGGATCCCGAAGATGCCCGAGGCCGAGAGGTCGCCAGCCGCAGGAAGGAACGAGACGAGCTTCATGCCCTAGGAGTGTATCTCCGCCGGGCATCCCGCCGCCGTAAGCTTGACGGGTCATGCCGCGCCCTTTCGGCCGCGCCCGCCTCGCCGGCCGTAGCATCGGCACCGTGCCCGGAACGCTGCTCTACGAGCTGGCGCCTCGTGCCGCCCGGCGCCTCCTCGACAGGACGTCCGTAGAGTGATTCTCAGGTCCGTTTTTTGCTTCTCCGCAGCCTGTGCGAGCCATGAGTACGCGTCAACGAAACGTTTTCGCGGCAGTCCTCGCCGTGGTGTGGCTCGGGATCGTCGGCCTTCTCACGTTCGTTTTTCCGGCGTCCAACCGCTATACGGGCCGGGTCGTGGCGATATCGGAGCGCGCGCAGGTGGTGGTTCTGCGCGATGGCCGCCCGCAGAGCCTGCGCCTCGCCGATGTCGATTTCCCCGAAAAGGGGCACTTTCGTGCCCGGGCGTCCCGCGCGTTCGCGAATCGGCTTGCCCTTGGCCGGAACGTGGAGGTCGAGGAGTTGCGCCTTGCGGACGGGACCCGGCTTGGCTACGTGACGCTTCCGGGCGGGAGAAGCTTGAGCGCCGAGCTCGTAAAAGCGGGCCTCGCCTGGCCGTCCACGCTGCGCCCCGGCCGGCTCGCGTCGAGTCTCGCGGTCCTGCAGACGCGTGCCATGTCGGACCGGCGCGGCCTCTGGGCCGGGGCCGGCAGGGAGCCTGCCCTTTCCGCTGCGCGGACCTCCCGGGTCTCGAGCTCCTACGCCGTCGTGTCCGAGGCCGTGGATGCCGAAGCCGATGCCGATGCGGATCTCGATGAGACCGAAGCGGCGCCCGCCGCGGAGGGGCTCGCCGCGAAGGGAGCCGCGGGGGCGGCTCTCGGCGAGAACTGAGCCTCGGGCCTCAATCCGCCTTGCGCCTGGTGAGATGCTACGGCGATGCCGAACCGGCTCGCCCGCGAGTCCTCGCCCTATCTCCGCCAGCACGCGAACAACCCCGTGGACTGGTATCCGTGGGGAGACGAGGCCTTCGAGAAGGCCCGCCGCGAAGACCGGCCCGTCTTCCTCTCGATCGGCTATTCATCCTGCCACTGGTGCCATGTGATGGAGAGGGAGTCGTTCGAGAACGAGGAGATCGCGCGTTTCCTGAACACGCACTGGGTCAGCATCAAGGTGGACCGCGAGGAGCGGCCGGACGTGGACGACGTCTACATGACGGCCGTCCAGCTCACCTCGGGCCGCGGGGGCTGGCCGCTCTCGGCGTTCCTCCTGCCGGACAAGAGGCCGTTCTTCGCCGGCACCTATTTCCCGCCCGACGACCGACACGGCCGCCCGGGCTTCTTCTCGGTCCTCAGACGGCTGGATGCGGCGTGGCGCGAGAAGCGCGAGGACCTCGAGAGCGGCGCCGCCGAGATCGCCAGCGAGGTGGTCGCGGCGTCCGGCCTCGCCGCCCGCGGCGCACCGGAGCCTCTCTCGCCCCGGAGCCTCGGCCTCCTCGGCGCCGCCCTTTCGCGCCTCTTCGACCCCGATCACGGCGGCTTCGGCGATGCACCGAAGTTCCCGCCGCATCTCGCGCTTGCGTGGCTTCTCCGCCGGGGAGCGGCAGGCGATGCCGCGGCGCTCGCGATGGCGGAGGCCACGCTCGAGGCCATGGCGCTCGGCGGCATCCGCGACCATCTCGGCGGCGGCTTCCACCGCTATTCCACCGACGCCGAGTGGTTTCTCCCGCACTTCGAGAAGATGCTCACCGACAACGCGCAGCTTCTCGGTGTCTATGCGCGCGCGTACGCACTTACGGGAAACGACCTCTACCGCCGCGTCGCGCGCGAGACGGGGGAATACCTCCTCCGCGAGATGACGGGCCCCGAAGGCGGCTTCTACGCGGCGACGGACGCGGATTCGGAGGGGGAAGAGGGAAAGTATTTTGTCTGGGACCCGAGCGAAATCCGTGAGCTTCTCGGCGAAGAGGACGGAAAATATTTCTGCGAATTTTACTGCGTCAGGCCGGAGGGTAACTTTCGGGACGAGGCGACTGGCCGCTTCATGGGCCGTTCGATTCTTTTCCTTTCAAAGAAAATTCCGGCGATTGACGAAGAACGGCTCGCGCCGTTGCGCGCCGTGCTCCTCGCGGCCCGGTCGCGCCGCGTGCCGCCCGCGCTCGACGACAAGCGCATCGCCGGCTGGATCGCGCTCGCGGTGTCGGGCCTCGCGATCGCGGGCCGGATCCTGAACGAGGTGCGTTTCCTCGACGCCGCGCGCGCCGGCGCGCGCTTCCTCCTGGAGGACTGCCGCGACGGCGCGGGGCGGCTCCAGCGCACCTGGAAGGACGGTGTCGCGAAGATCCCCGCTTTCCTCGAGGACGAGGCCTTCTTCGTCCATGCCCTTCTCGACCTCTCGGAAGGGGACGACGAGGGAGGCCCGGGCGTATGGCGGGACGAGGCGGTCGCGGCGGCGGACTCGATGCGCGCGCGCTTCAAGCGCAAGGACGGCCCTGGCTTCACGTTTTCCGGCGACGGAAACGAGACGCTCCTCGTCAACGGGCGGGACCTCTTCGACAAGGCGACTCCCTCCGGTTCAGGCGCCGCCGCGTGGGCCCTCGCGCGCCTCGCGCTGAAGACGGGCGAACGCGAGCTCGCACGCGAGGCCGGCGAAGCGGCGGACGAAGTCTCGTGGCTCATGACGCGCTCGCCGCACGGCACGGAGTCGTGGTTTTTCACGTACGAGACGCTACTCGAGTTCGAAGAAAAATATGGATTGCTCCCTCGCGTGTCCACCGGCGAAGCGATGCGATGGGCCGTGGGGCCGGGGGACAGTGGTTTTTCTTTGAAGGTGAATAAGGCCGCGGCTGGGGCTGCGCCCGGGCGTGTCGAGGTGGCGTCGCCCGAGGGCGCGGTGCAGGTCTCGTTCCTTTCAAAGCACCGCGCACAGCGCGGAACGGTGTCACGGATTTCCTTGACGTTGAAGATCAAGGAAGGCTGGCATCTCCAGGGCCCCGATGGATTGCGCATCGAGGCGTCGGTCGGATCCGGGTCTGAATTCACCTTCGAAGAAATCCTCCTGCCGGCTCCCTCGCACATCGAAGACACGAGCGGCGAGGCGGTCTCCGGCTGGCACGGGACCTTCGAAGCAAATCTCTCTTTCTCTGTCTCTCCGTCCGCGACGCGTGGGACGCGCGACGTGAACGTGAGAGTGCGCTACCGCGCCTGCGGCGAGGGTGTGTGCCGCCCCGAAGCGGCGCTGCTGCTGTCGGTTCCCGTCGAAGTCGCCTGACGGAGGCGTTCAGCCCGCCGTGCGGCGCGGGCGGGCGAGCGGAACGACCTCGCCGCGCTTCGGCGGGTCGCCGACGAGAAGCTCGCCCCACTTTGTGATCGCCTTCGCCACGTTGTCGAATGCGTGGCCCTTGGACGTGAGCGTGTAGTGGATGCACGCCGGTGGGCCTGCCGTTCGCGCGCGCGCGACGATGCCCTTCGACTTCAGCTCCTTCAGGCGCGCCGAGAGCGTCTTGTCGCCGACGCCGTTCACGCGGGCGGCGAGATCGCTGTAGCGCATCGGGCCGCTCCCGAGCGCGTTCAGTATCAGCCCGGTCCAGGGCCTCCCGAGAATCTCGAGGGCGGCCTGGAACTTCGGGCAATCGGTCGAGCGTGCGGACATCCGGCCGAGATTATCGGGCCTTCGGGGCGGGTCCCGCCATCCTGATCGTCGCGCTAGGACGGCCAGCTTCCCAGAAGCTTCCGGGCCATGACGAGCTGGCCGACGTGATACGCGTTGTGATCGAGGACGAGGAGGATGGACCGAAGGTACGTCTTTCCCCCGGCATGGGGGATCTCGGCCGTCAGGTCCGGCGCGCGGGCGACGAAGTCCTGAAGGGCCTTGCGGTCTTTCGCGACCGCGTCGACGCTGCTCTTCCAGCTCGACGCCGAGGGAGGCGCCGGTGACTTCGGCCAGTAGTCGGCCGGCCATTCACCGGCAACGTACTTGGAGCTCGTGCAGAACTCGAGGAGATCGCGCTGCGCGAGCCGGATGTGCTCGACGAGCTCCCACGGCGAGTGTTCGAAGCCGCGCGCCCTCTTCCCGCGCAGCTTCGCGGGCAGCTTCGCGACGGCGGCCTCGAACCCGGCGTGGGCTTCCTCCCAGCCGAGAGCACGGGAGAGATGCTGCCTGAGCGCGTCGTCGTTTCTGGTCATGAGGTCTCCGCTGTTCCTTTCTCGCGCGGCGCGGATCGTCAACCCGAAACGCCGTCGTACCCGAGGTACGCCTCGAGAACGTTCACCTCGTGCTCGAGATCGGCGATCCTCTCCTCCATGACGTGACGGAGCGAGACCATCCCGACGACCTTCCGCTCCTCGTCGAGGATCGGCAAGTGGCGGATGTGGTGCTCGGTCATCGTCTCCGCCGCCTCGGCGTCGTCGCCGCTCCCCCTCGCGGACACGACCGGCGACGTCATGACCGCAAAGACGGGCGTCGTGGCCGGGTCCCGGCGCGCGAGGACGATCTTGTCGAGGACGTCGCGCTCCGAGAAGATCCCCGCCATCTCGCTTCCCCTGAGCACGAGCACGGCGCCGATCCGATGCTCCACCATGGTCTTGACGGCGTCTTCGACGGTCGTTTTCTCCTGGACGCTGACGACGGGCCGGGACGAGTTTCTGAGAAGCTTCGCCATGACGGACTCCTCTCGCAAGGCTCACGCCTCAAGTCCAATCTGGGAGCCCGCCGGCGTGCTCTGCATGATGCATGTGGCTCAATGAAAGGACCGGCGGGGTCAAGACCTGAGCGCCCGTCCTCCGGCCGTCTCGGCCGACGAGGAGTACACGCCCGGCCGCCTGTCTCTAAGCGCCGGGAACTTCGCCCTTGCCTCAGCGACTTCCTTCGGGTCGACGTCGACGAGGAGGACTGTCTCCGCTCCGGCCGCGCTCACGAGCGTCTCGCCCCACGGCGAGATCCCGGCGGAGTCGCCCAGGTGGGAAACGCCGTTGCCGTCCTCGCCGACGCGGTTCACGCCGAGGACGTAACAGAGGTTCTCGATCGCGCGGGCACGGAGAAGCGTCTGCCAGTGCGCGCGCCTTCGCTCGGGCCAGTTCGCGATGACGACGAAGGCGTCCGTCGCGTCCGCCGCGAGCCGGAAAGGCTCCGGAAAGCGAAGGTCGTAGCACACTTGCGGCGTGACCCTCACGCCCGCGACCTCCCACGTCACGACCTTCATGCCCGGGGCGTAGTGCTCGTCCTCGCCGGAGAACGAGAACGGGTGGAGCTTCGTGTACCGCGCGACGTCGCCGTCGGGCGTGACGAGGAGGGCGTTGTTGACGGGGAGGCCGCCCGGGAATCCGGTCTCCGCCAAGCCGGCGATGAGATGGAGGCCGAGCCCGCGCGCCATGCCCTGAAGCCAGCGCTCCGTGGGGCCGCCCGGGGGTTGCGCGATCCTCGCGCCGTCCATCGAAAAGCCCGTCGCGAACATCTCCGGCAAGAGGGCGACGTCCGCGCCGCTGTCTGCCGCGCGCTTCAGCAGCTTCGCGGCGCGCGCGTGGTTCGCCTGCCAGTCTTCCCAGGCGAGATTCATCTGGACGAGCGCGGTGCGCACGGTGGGATTATGGACGCGCGCGTGAGACGGGCCGGTATGATCGCGACCCGGAGCGGGGAGATCGCATGGCCACGAAGAAAAAATCGTCCGCGAGGGAGAAGTTCGACGAGGCGAAGGCGCGCGTCGAGAAGCTGCCGAAGCGCCCGTCCAACGACCAGCTCCTCGACCTCTACGCGTTCTACAAGCAGGCCACGGAAGGGGACGTCTCCGGCTCGCGGCCGGGGATGCTCGACCTCAAGGGCCGCGCGAAGTACGACGCATGGACGGGGCGGAAGGGGCTCTCGAAGGAGGAGGCGATGAAGAAGTACGTCGCCCTCGTCGACAAGCTTGCGGCCGAGATCGGGTGAATCCCGCGGCGGGCCGGTTCATGCCGGCCACCGTTGCGTAACGGTCCCGGGATTGCTAGCGTCTCCGGTATGAAAACGTTTCAAAGGCTCGCTGTCTCCGCCGCCGCGCTCCTCGCCGCGGACGCCGCCTTCGCGAAGGTCGTCACGAAGTCCGTCGTGTACGAGCACGCGGGCACGAAGCTGGAAGGCTTTCTCGCGTACGACGACGCGAAGACCGCGAAGGGGAAGCTTCCCGGCGTCCTCGTGATTCCCGAGTGGTGGGGGCTCAACGCATTTGCGAAAGGGCGCGCCGTAGAGCTCGCCGCGATGGGCGACGTCGCCTTCGCCGTGGACATGTACGGGCAGGGGGTCGTTACCGAAGACCCGAAGAAGGCGGGAGAGCTCGCGGGTCCGTTCTATGGGAAGCCGCTCATGGCCGAGCGGGCGAACGCCGGGCTCGAGCAGCTTCTGAAGACGGGCCTCGTCGATCCCAGGAAAGTGGCCGCGATTGGTTTCTGCTTCGGCGGCTCGACCGCGCAGGCGCTGGCGTACAGCGGCGCTCCGCTCGCGGGCATCGTCAGCTTCCACGGCGGGCCGGTGAACGCGCCCGCATCGGCGGCGGGGACCGTCAAGGCGAAGTTCCTGCTTCTCAACGGCGCGGACGACCCGATGGTGAAGCCCGAGGCGCGCGCGGCGCTCGAGAAGTCGCTCGAGGACGCGAAGGTCGACTACCAGTCCGTGGACTACGCGGGCGCCGTCCATGCGTTCACGAATCCCGACGCGGACCGGCTGGCGGCCGCCGGGGGAATGAAGGGCATGATCGGCTACAACGAGCCGGCCGCGCGGCGCTCCTGGAAGGCGATGCAAGTTTTCTTCGAGGAGATCTTCGGCGGGCACTGAGGCGGCGGCCTACCTCGGGCTCGGACTTTTCTATGCATACCGCTTCCCACTCGGTAGAATTCCGAACCGAGGGAACGCCGGGATGGGTCAGAGGTACGAGATGCGGGATAAGCGAGAGAAGCTGTCAGTGGCGACGGCCGCATGCGACGCTCTCAGAGCCCTCAGAAGCAAAGCCGTCAGCGCCGCCCAAGAGCTTAGGAAAACCGTGGAGGACGACAAGCCCGCCCCTCCAGGACTCATTCGCGAGATCCATGACGCTCTCCTCGAGGGGCTGATGGATACGAGGGTGAAATCGACCGTGATCGAGCGGAAAAAACTCTTCGGAATTCCGCTCGAAACCGAAGTGCCGACGCGATCCCAGATGAGAGCTCTCGTGAAGAGGTTCGAGCTGGCGTTCCTGCAGCACGCTCCGCCGTCGAGCGCCGCCGGCCCTGCCCTGCCTTGAGCTGAAAGCGATGGCCGCGACGCTGTTCTCGAAGGTCTGGGATCTCCACGCGGTGCGGAAGCTCCCGACCGGGCAGACGCAGCTTTTCGTGGGCCTCCATCTCGTCCACGAGGTCACGAGCCCGCAGGCGTTCGAGATGCTGCGCGCGCGGGGCTGGAAGGTGCCGTTCCCGTCACGCACGGTCGCGACGGTGGACCACATCGTGCCGACGGCGAGCCTCGCGCGTCCCTTCGCCGACGCTCAGGCCGAGGAGATGCTGACGTCGCTTCAGAAGAACTGCCGCGACTTCGGCGTCCCGCTGCACGACCTCGGCTCCCGAGAGCAAGGCATCGTGCACGTGATCGGACCCGAGCTGGGCCTCACGCAGCCTGGGATGACGATCGCCTGCGGCGACAGCCACACGTCCACGCACGGCGCGTTCGGCGCGCTCGCGTTCGGCATTGGGACGTCCCAGGTGCGCGACGTCCTCGCGTCTCAATGCCTCGCGCTCGACCCTCTCAAGGTCCGGCGCATCGACGTGACGGGGACGCTCGCGGGCGGCGTCTACGCGAAGGACGTCATTCTCGGGATCATCCGCACGCTCGGCGTGAAGGGCGGCGTCGGGTACGCGTACGAGTACGCCGGCGGGGTCGTGTCGCGGATGTCGATGGAGGAGCGCCTGACGCTCTGCAACATGTCCGTCGAGGGCGGCGCGCGCGCGGGTTACGTGAACCCGGACGCGACGACGTTCGCCTACCTGAAAGGCCGCCCCGCGGCGCCCTCCGGCGCCGCATGGGACCGCGCGGTCGCCTGGTGGACGTCGATGGCCTCCGACGAGAACGCGCGCTACGACGACCGCGTCACGCTGGACGGAGGCGCGCTCGAGCCGCACGTGACGTGGGGAATCAACCCCGCGCAAAGCGTCGGCGTGTCGGGGCGGGTCCCGAAGCTGTTCGACGTCGAGGCCGAGGCGCGGGCGCAGGTCGCCGAGGCGCTCGAGTACATGGGCTTTTCCGGCGGCGAGACGATCCTCGGCACGAAGATCGACGTGGCGTTCATCGGGTCGTGCACGAACGGGCGCCTGTCGGACCTTCGCGAGGCCGCGCGCGTCGCGAAGGGGCGAAAGGTCGCGAAGGGCGTGAAGGCGCTCGTCGTGCCGGGCTCGCAGGCCGTGAGCGCGGCCGCCGAAAAGGAAGGCCTCGACGCGGTCTTTCGCGACGCGGGCTTCGAGTGGCGCGGCGCGGGCTGCTCGATGTGCCTCGCGATGAATCCGGACCGGCTCGAAGGCCGGCAGGTGTGCGCCTCCTCGTCGAACCGCAACTTCAAGGGCCGGCAGGGNNCGGATCATCCCGGCGCGCTTCCTCGTCTCGATCACGTTCGACGGGCTCGGCGCGCACGCGTTCGAGGACGACCGGCGCTCGATGAAGGCTCGGGGTGGGACGCACCCGTTCGACGACGCGCGCTTTTCGGGCTCGCGAATCCTCCTCGTGAATCGCAACTTCGGCTGCGGATCCTCGCGCGAGCACGCGCCTCAGGCGCTCCAACGCGGCGGCATCAAGGCCGTCGCCGGCGAGTCGTTCTCGGAAATCTTCTTCGGGAACGCCGTCGCCATCGGCCTGCCGTGCGTCACGCTTGGGCACGAAGCCGTCGCGGAGCTTCAGACGTTCATCGAGAAGGCGAGCGACGCGACCCTCACGCTCGACCTCGAGGCGAAAACCCTGACCGGCTCGCGGAAGACCGTCTCCGTCTCGATTCCCGAGTACGCGCGCGAGGCGTTCCTGTCGGGGCACTGGGATGGAACGTCGATGCTCCTTGACCGCTTCGGCGAGGTCGAGGCGCTGGCGAGGCGGCTGCCGTACGTGACCGGGTTCTGAGCATCAGGCCGGCCGCACTCGGGGCTCCGAAGCCGCGGGCAAGTCGATTAGGATCCACGGATGAACCGTACTTACCGCGCACTTGCTCTCCTCGTCCTCCTCGCCGCGCCGGCCGCCGCCGACGTTCCTTCCGCCGGCGCCCTGAAGTGGCGTCTCGTCGGTCCCTTCCGCGGCGGGCGCGTGCTCGCCGTGACCGGCGTCGCCGGCCAGCCGGAGGTCTTCTACTTCGGCGCGGTCGCCGGGGGCGTGTGGAAGACCACCGACGGCGGCGCGAACTGGCGGCCGATTTTCGACAGCCAGCCCATCAGCTCGATCGGCGCGATCGCGGTCGCGCCGTCGNNACCTGGACCCACGTCGGCCTCGACGACACGCGCCACATCGGCCGGGTGGTCGTGAGCCCGCGCGATCCGAACACCGCCTTCGTCGCGGCGCTCGGCCACGCGTTCGGCCCGAACGCCGAGCGCGGCCTGTTCCGCACGACCGACGGCGGCAAGACCTGGCAGAAAGTCCTCTACAAGGACGACAAGACCGGCGCCATCGACGTCGCGCTGGATCCCGCGAATCCAAGCGTGGTCTACGCCGCGCTCTGGGAAGTCCTNNTCGCCGGCCGACGGCCGGCGCGTCTGGGCGCTCGTCGAGGCCGAGGACGGCGGCCTGTACCGCTCCGACGACGCCGGCGCGCACTGGCAGCGCGTCAACGAGGACGAGCGGTACCGGCAGCGCGCCTGGTACTTCAGCCACGTCTTCGCGGATCCGAAGAGCCCGGACACGGTGTACGTCGCGAACACCGGCCTCTTCCGCTCGGCCGACGGCGGCAAGACCTTCGAGCTCCTGCCCGCGCCGCACGGAGACCACCACGGCCTGTGGATCGACCCCGAGAACCCGCGGCGGATGATCAACGGCAACGACGGCGGCGCATCCATCTCCATCGACGGGGGCAAGACCTGGTCGCGCATGGACAATCAGCCGACGGCGCAGTTCTACCATGTCATCGCCGACAACCGCTTTCCATACTGGCTTTACGGATCGCAGCAGGACAACACGTCGGTCGCGATCGCGAGCCGCGGCGAGAACTGGGGAGTCATCACCGACTCCGACTGGTACCCGGTCGGCGGCGGCGAGTGCGGCTTTGTCGCGCCCGATCCGCGCGACGCCGACATCGTGTACGCGAACAGCGAGAACCTCATCACGCGCTACGACCGCAAGAAGCAGCTCATGCAGGTCGTCTCGGTCTGGCCGCTGGACACCTCGGGGCGCGGCGCCGCCGAGCTCGAGCATCGCTTCCAGTGGACCGAGCCGCTCCTCATCTCGCCGCACGATCCCGACGTGCTCTACACCGCGAGCGAGGTCGTGTGGAAGAGCACCGACCACGGCGCGAGCTGGACCGCGATCAGCCCGGACCTCACGCGCAACGACAAGAGCAAGCAGCAGCCCTCGGGCGGCCCGATCACGCTCGACATCACGAGCGTCGAGTACTACGACACGGTCTTCGCGCTCGCCGAGTCGCCCAAGCAGAAGGACCTTCTGTGGGCCGGCACCGACGACGGCCTCGTCCAGGTCACGAGCGACGGCGGAAAAAATTGGCGCAACGTCACGCCCAAGGGCATGCCCGAGTGGTCGACGATCAGCATCATCGACCCGTCCCCTCACACCGCCGGTACGGCATATGCGGCCGTCGACCGGCACCGGCTCGACGATTTCAAGCCATACGTCTACCGCACGGCCGACTTTGGCGCGACCTGGACGATGATCGCCGGCAACCTGCCGGCGGGCGCGTACGTGCACGCCGTGCGCGAGGACCCGGTGCGCAAGGGCCTGCTCTTCGCCGGCACGGAGCTTGGCGTCTGGGTCTCGTTCGATGACGGCGGAAAGTGGAGCGACCTCAAGCTCAACATGCCGCCGGCGCCGATCCAGGACCTCATCGTCAAGGGCGACGACCTCGCCGTCGCGACGAACGGCCGCGCGTTCTGGATCCTCGACGACATGACGCCGCTCCGCCAGGAGGGGC
>PLZI01000018.1:14265-14835 GCA_003152095.1 Acidobacteriota bacterium
CGGGCCGAAGAGCAGGCGCCCGAGTGGCCGGATCTCGCGCCCGCGTCCGACAAGCTGCCGGCGGCCGCGGGAGCGAACCGCTTCGTCTGGGACTTGCGTTACGAGCCGCCAACGCACCTCCCCGGCGCCTTCTACCAGGGCCTTGCGCCCGAGGGGCCGATCGCGCCGCCGGGCCGCTACCAGGTCCGGCTGACCGCGGGCGACAAGTCGTACACGGCGCCGCTCGAGCTGAAGCTCGATCCGCGCCTCGCGCTCAGCGAGGCCGCGGTCGCGAAGGAGTTCCAGCTCGCGCTCGCGGTGCGCAACGAGATCGACGCGCTGCATGTCGCGGTGAACGAGATCCGCGCGGTGCGCGCGCAGCTCGCGACGGTCGGCGGGCTCGTCGGACCGCAGCCGGGCCCGGCCGGGAAGGAGATCCTCGAGGCGTCGGCCGCGCTGGAGAAGAAGATGGCGGCTGTCGAGGGTCTGCTCATGCAGGTGAAGAAGAAAAGCTCCGAGGGCAACCTGCGCTACCCGAACATGCTCGACGACCAGTACGACAGCTTCCGCACCGTCATCGAAACGGACGCG
>PLZI01000114.1 GCA_003152095.1 Acidobacteriota bacterium
ACCCGCAACCTTTTGATCCGTAGTCAAACGCTCTGATCCAGTTGAGCTATGGGCGCACGCGAGAACCGCGCGGAAGGCGGACCATAGCGGAACCCGGCGGGCGGCGCAAGTCCCTGCATTCGAGGCCGGTTAACGGACCTCGTCCCGCCTCTCCTAAACTTCGTCCCCGCGAGCCCGTATATCCCACTTAGGAACGCTCGGGGAGGAAAAGCCGCATGACGTCCGCGATCTCTCTCCGGGGTGTCGTGAAGCGCTTCGGCAAGTTCGCCGCCGTCGACCACCTCGACCTCGAGGTCCCGTACGGCACCACGTTCGGTCTCCTCGGGCCGAACGGCGCCGGGAAGACGACGTCGATCCGCATGATCATGAACATCACGAAGCCGGACTCGGGCGAGATCCGCGTGCTCGGCGAGAAGATGAACGACAGGCTGCAGGAACGCATCGGCTACCTGCCCGAGGAGCGCGGCCTCTACCGGAAGATGAAGGTCATCGACCAACTCCTGTTTTTCGCGACGATCAAGGGCGTGGACCGTCAGACCGCGATGAAGCGCCTCTCGCCGTGGATCGACTCGATGGACCTTCGCCCGTGGCTCCAGAAAAAGACCGAGGAGCTGAGCAAGGGCATGCAGCAGAAGGTGCAGTTCCTCGGCACGATCGTGCACGATCCGGAGGTGCTCATCCTCGACGAGCCGTTCTCCGGCCTCGACCCGATCAACGTCGTCCTCGTCAAGGACTTCCTGACGGAGTTCAAGCGGCAGGGCAAGACGGTCATCTTCTCGACGCACGTCCTCGAGCAGGCCGAGAGGATGTGCGGCAGCATCGCGCTCCTTTTCCGCGGCAGGAAGATCCTCGACGGCACGTTGAAAGACATCAAGCACGCATACCGCGACCGTGTGCCGCTGCCGCCGCCCGTCGAGCCCGAGCCGGAGCTCGAGAAGATCTTCATCAAAGCGGTCCAGGAATCGGGCCTCGAGGCCCCCACCGCCGAGGAGCTGAAGTGAGCGTGAACGCAAAGCTGTTCGCCATCATCAAGCGCGAGTATCTCCAGCAGGTGCGCACGAAGGCGTTCTGGGTCGCGACGTTCTTGATCCCAACGCTCGGCCTCGGCCTCATCTTCATCCAGGTCGCGCTCAGCAGGACGCTCGTCGCGAAGGGACGCATCGGCGTCGTGGACTTCTCCGGCCGGCTCTACGAGCCGCTCGTCGCCGAGCAGCAAGGCCGGCCGAAGGACGACGACGACCAGGACACCGCCGCCAACGCGACGAAGGACAAGAAGCCTCTCAAGGACTCGGACGTCGGAACGGCCCGGAAGATGGAAGAGGGCCGGCGGCAGAGGATCGCCACGAAGCTGGAGTTCTTCAAGGTCGACGCCACACCCGAGACGCTGCAGGGGATTCGCACCAAGCTGAACGAGGACGTCCAGAAGGAGCGGATCAAGGCGTACATCATTCTCGACCAGAACACGCTCGACAAAGGCGCCGCCGAGTGGCGGGCCCAGAGCGTCAAGGCCGACATCGTCATGCGGGAGACGGTGGCGGGCTACCTGACGCGCGCGGCCACGAAGGAGCGCCTGAAGGACCGCGGCGTCGACCCGAAGCTCTACGACGCCGCCCGCGTGCGCGTGGACCTCGACCCGCACGAGGCCAAGGAGGTCGAGAACAAGGACGCGTCGAAGAACGCCGGCTTCAACCTGGCGGTCTCGGGCATCTTCTTCTTCCTGATTTACCTCTCCATCTTCGTGTACGGCGCGTACATCATGCGCGGCGTCCTCGAGGAGAAGAACAACCGCATCGTCGAGGTCATCGTCTCGTCCGTGCGCCCGACGACGCTCATGCTCGGGAAGATCCTCGGCATCGGCCTCGTCGGCCTCACGCAATACGCTGTCTGGGCCGCCCTCTCGCTCGCGATCGCGCTGCCGGGCGTCGCGGCCGTCGCCGGGATGGGCGAGGGCCTGCCCCATATCCCGGCCGCCACGATTGGGGCGTTCGTCCTCTTCTTCCTGCTCGGCTACTTCCTCTACGCGTCGCTCTACGCCGCGCTCTCCGCCCCGTTCAACACGGAGCAGGAGGCGCAGCAGTTCGTGATGATCCCCGGCATGATGCTCATCCTCACGTCCACGACGTGGTTCTTCGCGTTCAACCAGCCGAACGGCACGCTCGCGACGGTGCTGTCCTTCTTCCCGTTCACGGCGCCGCTCATGATGTTCATGCGGATCTCCGTCCAGACGCCGCCGCTCTGGCAGATCGGCCTCTCCGTCGCCATCCTCCTCGTCACGATCTGGGCCGTCGCATGGTTCGCGGGCCGCGTCTATCGCGTGGGCATCCTCATGTATGGCAAGAAGCCCACCTTGCCCGAGATCTTCCGCTGGGCGATGCAGGCGGACTAGCAGGGCGCGCACTCCGCCGGAAAAGAGAAGCGCCCGCACCGTTCGGGCGCGGGCGCCGTGAGGGGCTCTTGAAGAGAAGCTCCTAGGCGAGCGTGGGCGAGAGAACCGGCATCTCCGCGCGCGTCGGGACCGGGACCATCGGGAGATAGGCCGGGTCCCAGATCATGGCGGCGACGGCCTTCGGGATCTCCGCGTCGGAGATCTGCCGCCCGACGCCCGCGTTTCGCGCCTCGGCCACGACACCTTCGGCGATTCGCGCGCTGATCCGCCGGATCTCGTGCACCGACGGGAAGAGACTTCCCGAAGCGAGATCCGAGGCGCTCACCTCGTCGGCAAGCCGCTGGGCGGCCACCGCAAACATCCCGTCGGTGACCTCTTTCGCCTCGGCCACGAGGACCCCGAGGCCGACGCCGGGGAAGATGAAGGAGTTGTTTGCCTGGCTGATCGTGATCGTGCGGCCCCGATAAGGCACCGGGTCGAACGGGCTTCCGGTGGCGATGAGAGCGCGTCCGTTCGTCCAGGCCACGAGATCCACGGGCTTCCCTTCGGTTTTGTTCGTCGGGTTCGACATCGGGAAGATGACGGGGCGTTCGACGTGCTTCGCCATCTCACGCACGACCGCTTCCGTGAACGTCCCCGGCTCGCCGGAAGTGCCGATCAGGACCGTGGGCTTCACCGCGCGGACGACGGCCAGGAGATCCCGCGACGAGCCCTTCTTGAGGCCCATCTTCGCCGCGAGAGCCGCCGGCCATGCGAACTCCCGCTTGTGGACGTCCTTGATCTCATCGTCGTCCACGACGAGACCCTTGCTGTCGAGGTTCGCGATGGCCCGAGTCAGGTTCTCGCCCTCGAGGCCCGCGCGCCGGAACGTGTCGCGCAGCAGCCGGGCGATGCCGACGCCGGCGGCACCCGCTCCCAGGATGACGACGCGCTGGTCCTTGAGAGGAATTCCCGTCGCCCGGCAGCCGGCCATGATTCCGGCCACGGCCATGGCAGCGGTTCCCTGGATGTCGTCGTTGAAGCAGGGGAGGACCTTCCGATAGCGATCCAGCAGCCGGAAGGCGTTGACCTTCTTGAAGTCTTCCCACTGCAGGAGCGCCTTCGGGAAGCGCTTCTTCACGGCCTGGACGAATTCCTCGACGAGCGAATCGTACTCGGGGCCGCGCAGGCGTGGAAGCCGCCAGCCGAGGTAGAGCTCATCCTTCAGGAGCGATTCGTTGTCCGTGCCGACGTCGAGGCTGATGGGAAGCGTCTTCGACGGGTGGATGCCCGCGGCCGCCGTGTAGAGCGCGAGCTTGCCGATGGGAATCCCCATGCCTCCCGCGCCCTGGTCGCCGAGACCGAGGATGCGTTCGTTGTCTGTCACGACGATGAGGCGGACGTCGTCGAACGGGGCGTTGCCGAGGATCTCGTGGATCCGCCCGCGGTGCGCGGGCGTGATCCAGAGCCCGCGGGCCCGCCGGAAGATGTGGCTGAACTCCTGGCACGCCCGCCCAACCGTGGGCGTATAGACGATGGGCAGGAACTCCTCGACGTGGTCGACCAGGAGCCGGTAGAAGAGGTGCTCGTTCCGGTCCTGCAGCGCCGCCAGGCCGATGTACTTCTCGAGCGGCTCCGACTTCCGTGAGATATTCGCGTAAACTCGCCGCTCCTGCTGGTCCATCGTGCTCACGGCGTTGGGCAGGAGCCCTTCCAGCCCGAAGTCCTTTCGTTCCTGAGCGTTGAAGGCCGTCCCCTTCGTGTACATGGGATGCCGAAGCAGCCGCGTGCCGCGGTAGGGCACCTCGGAGGCAGTCGTGCCCTTGGATTCGTATCTGAGCGCGAAAGTTTCCATGTTCTCAATCCCCTCCGCCTTCAACGTGGGTTCCGGACCACCCGCGGGCATGAGGCATTTGCCTCATGCGGCATGCCGGGCGGACGCTCGAAGCTCCTTACGCGCTGACGCGGAAGTTGACGACGTCACCGTCCTGCACGATGTAGTCGCGCCCCTCGAGGCGGAGCGTGCCGTGCGTGCGGCACGAAGCGAGCGAGCCCGAGTCCACGAGCGTCTGCCACGGCACGACCTCGGCGCGGATGAAGTGTTTCTCGAAGTCGGTGTGGATGGCGGCGGCCGCCTGGGCGGCGTGCGTTCCGCGCGGGATCGACCAGGCCCGGCATTCGTCCTCGCCGACGGTCAGGAACGAGATGAGTCCGAGGAGGTCGTAGGCAGCGCGGAGCAGCCGATCGAGCGCGCGATCCGGAAGACCCAAGCCTTTCAGGAATTCGGCCTGATCCCCGGGCGACATCGCGGCGATCTCCTGCTCGATCGTGGCCGAAACCTCGCTGAAGGCCACCTTCGGCTGACCTTTCCACTTGTCGAGCCCCGCTCGCGCCAGCGCCCCGGCGAGATCCGAGGCTTCGTCTTCACTCGCGTTCAGGATCACGAGCATCGGCTTTCGCGTCAACAGGCCGAAGCCGCGAACGAGCTTTTCCTCGTCCGGCGAGACCTCGAACGGCCGGAGAGGCTCGCCCTTGTCGAGCGCAGCCCTAAAACGCGTCAGGAGATTCTTCTCCGCCTCGAGCTCGGGCGACTTCTTCTTC
Source organism: Acidobacteriota bacterium (assembly GCA_003152095.1). Lineage (GTDB taxonomy): Bacteria > Acidobacteriota > Thermoanaerobaculia > UBA5066 > UBA5066 > Fen-183. The sequence goes on from PLZI01000114.1 coordinate 4,967, forward strand.
GCGATGTCCTTGAGCACGCGGTCCAGCCGGTTCGTGACGACCGCGAGATCCGCGAGGAGCATTTCCGTTTCGAGGAGCTCGAGATCGCGCGCCGGGTCGACCGAACCCTCCGGGTGCGGCACGGCCTCGGACGTGAAGCCGCGGATGACGACGGCAAGGCCGTCCATCTGCCGGAGCTCGGGGAGGTTGAGGCTCTGACCGCCGCCCTTCGTCACCCCGGGCACGTCGACAAATCGAAACGTCGCCAGCGTGTGCTTCTTCGGCTTGAACATCGCGGTGAGCCTGTCGAGCCGCGCGTCGGGGACGAGCGCGACGCCCACGTGCGCCTCCCGCTTGTGCGGCGCCGCGGCCGTCGCGTGGCCGGTCAGGAGGGAAAAAAGCGTCGTCTTGCCCGAGAGCTCGAGGCCAAGAATGCCGAATTCCACGCCGGCATTGTGCCCCCGAACGGCCGCGTGCTAGATTTCGCCTCCCCGCGGGCCGAAAAGCCCCCCGAAATGTGGATGTGCCGCGTTCGTCTAGCGGTTAGGACGCCGCCCTCTCAAGGCGGAGGTCACGGGTTCAAATCCCGTACGCGGTACCAACTCTTTCTCCAACGGAGGAACCCATGCCGCGACTCTCTCGCCTCGTCGCCCCGCTCGCCGTCGCCACAGCCCTCGCCTTCTCCGCCACCGCCCACGCCGCGGGCGAGCCGCAGCGGGTCACCTCCGCCGAAGGCATCACGGAATACAAGCTCGCGAACGGCCTCCATGTGCTTCTTTTCCCCGATCCCACGAAGCAGACGATCACCGTGAACGTGACGTACCTCGTCGGCGCGCGCCACGAGGCCTATGGCGAGACCGGCATGGCTCACCTGCTCGAGCACATGGTCTTCAAGGGCACGGACAAGCACCCGAACATCCCGCAGGAGCTGACGGCGCATGGCGCACGGCCGAACGGCACGACGTCGTTCGACCGTACGAATTATTTCGAGACCTTCCAGGCCACGGACGAGAACCTCAAGTGGGCGCTCGAGCTGGAGGCCGACCGCATGGTCAACTCGCACGTTTGGAAGAAGGACCTCGACACCGAGATGACGGTGGTGCGGAACGAGTTCGAGGCCGGCGAGAACGTCCCGCAGTCGGTCCTGTTCAAGCGCGTGGTCGCGGCGGCGTACCAGGAGCAGAACTACCGCCATCTGCCGATCGGGGCGCGTTCGGACATCGAGAACGCACCCATCGAGCGTCTGCAGGCGTTCTACCGTCGTTACTACCAGCCCGACAACGCGGTCCTGACGGTCACCGGCAAATTCGAGGAGGCGAAGGTCCTCGCGCTCGTCGCGAGCTCGTTCGGCCCGATCCCGAAGCCCGAGCGCGTCCTGATCCCGACCTACACGGTCGAGCCCGTGCAAGACGGCGAGAAACACGTGACGCTGCGCCGTGTGGGCGACACGCAAGAGGTCCTGGCCGCCTATCACGTGCCGTCCGGCCTCCACGAGGACGCGGCGGCGCTCCAGATGCTCGCGTACGTGCTCGGGAACACGCCTGCCGGCCGGCTGCACAAGGCGCTCGTGGAGACGGAGAAAGCCTCCGCCATTTTCGGGTTCTATTTCAACCTGCGCGAGCCGGGCCTGTTGTTCCTGGGCGCCGAAGTGCGCCAGGAGAAGCCTCTCGAGGACGCGAAAAAGACGCTCCTCGACACGATCGATGCGCTCACGGCAACGCCCGTTTCGAAGGAAGAGCTGGAGCGCGCGCGCACGAAAGCGCTGAAAGACTTCGAGCTTACGCTCAACCAGTCCGAGGTCGTCGGGCTTCAGATCTCCGAATGGATCGCCAAGGGCGACTGGCGGCTCTTCTTCCTGAACCGCGACCGCATCCGCAAGGTGACGGCCGAGGACGTCCAGCGCGTCGCGCTCCGGTATCTCAAGGTCTCGAACCGGACGCTCGGCGAGTTCCTCCCGACCGCGAAGCCGGACCGGGCCGAGGTGCCCGCGGCGCCCGAGGCGGCCGCGCTTCTTCAGGGCTACACCGGCGAAAAGGCGGTCGCGGCCGGCGAGGTCTTCGATCCTTCGCCCACGAACGTGGAGGCGCGCACGCAGCGGCCGTCGCTGCCCGGCGGCCTGAAGCTCGCGCTCGTGCCGAAGAAGACCCGAGGCGGCGCCGTGGTGGCGTCGCTGTCGCTCCACGTCGGAGACGAGGCGAGCCTGCGCGGCACGCGGGCGACGAGCGACCTGGCCGTCGACATGCTGATGCGCGGCACCGCGCTCCACACCCGCCAGCAGTTCGCGGACGAACTGGACAAGCTGAAGGCGCGGATCAATCTCTCCTATGAGCTCGGCACGGTCCGCGCCCGCGTTGAGACCGTCCGCGAGAACCTGCCCGGCGCGCTCAAACTCCTCGCCGAGGCCCTGCGTCAGCCCGTGTTCCCGGCCGACCAGTTCGAGCAGCTCCGCCAGGAAAACCTCGCCGCCCTCGAGCAGCAGCGCAGCGAGCCGCAGGCCATGGCGAGCCGTGCCTTCGGCCGGCGGCTGGCGCCGTATGCGCGGGAGGACGCGCGCTACGAGCCGACGCTGGACGAGGCCGTCGCCGAGTACAAGGCGGCAACGGTCGCGGATGCGAAGAAGTTCCAGGCCGAATTTCTCGGCGCCTCGCACGGCGAGCTGGCGGTGGTCGGAGACTTCGACGCGAGGGAGACGACCGAGCTCCTGCGCGGGCTCTTCGACGGATGGGCGGCGCCGAAGCCGTTCGTGAGGATCGCGCGTCCGTTCCAGAACGTGCCTGCCGGAACCGAGAAGCTCGAGGCGCCCGACAAGGCGAACGCCCTCCTTCTCGCCGGCATGAACCTCGCGGCCGCCGACAAGGATCCCGACTATCCCGCCCTCGTGCTCGGCAATTACCTGCTCGGCGGCGGCTTCCTCAACTCGCGGCTCGCGGTTCGCATCCGCCAGAAGGAGGGCCTGAGCTACGGCGTCGGCTCGCAGTTGACGGTCCGCGCGCTCGACGCCTCGGGCAGCTTCACCGTCTTCGCGATCCACGCGCCGCAGAACACCGAGAAGCTGGAGAAGGCTCTGAGGGAGGAGATCGCGCGTGCGCTCGAGGGTGGATTCACGGAGCAGGAGGTCACCGAGGCGAAGTCCGGGTGGCTTCAGAGCCGGCAGGTGCAACGCGCGAACGACCAGGCTCTCGCGGGCACGCTCGCGAGCGAGCTCTATCTCGGCCGGACGCTCCAGTGGGACGCCGATGTCGAGAAAAAGGTGAGCGCGCTGACTCCGGACCAGATCCGGGACGCGCTGCGCCGGCACCTCGATCCCGCGAAGCTGACCATCGTCCGCGCGGGCGACTTCGCAAAGGCCCCCGGAGCGCCGTAACGCTACGCGAGCGCGCACGGGCCGCGCGATCTCCTCGCTTCGCCTCACGGCGCCGGAGACTGTGTCTCAAGAACGTGATTCATCGGCATCATTCCGGGGATTCGCCGCTGATTCAATGATGGGCTCCCGGGGCGGCCGGGTCGAAAAAAGGGAGGCCTTCATGTCGCGCCGACTCCTCACGCTGGATGCCAACGAGGCCGTGGCCTCGGTCGCGCACCGTACGAACGACGTCATCGCCATCTACCCGATCACGCCTTCGTCCCCGATGGGCGAATGGGCCGACGAGTGGTCCTCGAAGGGTCATCAGAATGTCTGGGGCAACGTGCCCGAGGTCGTCGAAATGCAGTCCGAGGGCGGCGCCGCGGGCGCCGTGCACGGCACGATCCAGGCGGGCGCCCTCGCGACGACGTTCACGTCGTCCCAGGGCCTCCTTCTCATGATCCCGAACATGTACAAGATCGCGGGCGAGCTGACGCCGTTCGTGATGCACGTGGCGGCGCGGACGCTCGCCACGCACGCGCTCTCGATCTTCGGCGACCACTCCGACGTCATGGCCTGCCGGCAGACGGGCTTCGCGATGCTCGCCGCGAACTCGGTCCAGGAAGCGCACGACTGCGCGCTCATCGCGCAGGCCGCGAGCCTGAAGTCGCGGATCCCCTTTCTCCACTTCTTCGACGGGTTCCGCACGTCCCACGAGGTCGGGAAGATCGAGGAGCTTTCGAACGACGACCTCCTCGCGATGCTCGACGAGGAGGCCATCGCCGCGCACCGGCGCCGCGGCCTCACGCCCGACCACCCGGTCCTCCGCGGCAGCGCGCAAAACCCCGACGCCTTCTTTCAGGCGCGCGAGGCCGGAAACCTGTACACGCTCGCGTGCGCGGGACACGTTCAGAAGGAGATGGACCGCTTCCAGAAGATCGCGGGGCGCTCCTATCACCTCTTCGACTACGTGGGCCATCCCGAGGCGACGCGCGTCATCGTCCTCATGGGCTCGGGCGCCGAAACGGTTCACGAGACCGTCGATTGGCTCGTCGCCAAGGGCGAGAAGGTCGGCGTCCTCAAGGTGCGGCTATACCGGCCGTTCGACATTCCGGCGTTCCTCGCGGCGCTGCCGAAGACCGTCGAGACGCTCGGCGTCCTCGATCGCACGAAAGAGCCGGGCGCGATCGGCGATCCGCTCTACCTCGACGTCGTGACCGCGCTCGTGGAGGCGCGGCGTGACGGCACGTTGCCTTTCAAGACCGAGCCCCTGGTGCTGGGCGGTCGCTACGGCCTTTCCTCGAAGGAATTCACCCCGGGCATGGTCAAGGCGGTCCTCGACGAGCTCGCGAAGGCGAAGCCGAAGAACCACTTCACGATCGGCATCATGGACGACGTCACGCATACGTCGCTCCCGTGGGACGCGACGTTCGACATCGAGCCGGCCAGCACCGTGCGCGCCCTCTTCTACGGCCTCGGCGCCGACGGCACCGTGGGCGCGAACAAAAACTCGATCAAGATCATCGGCGAGGAAACGGATAATTTCGCGCAAGGCTACTTCGTCTACGACTCGAAGAAGTCGGGCGCCATCACGGTCTCGCACCTGCGCTTCGGGCCGAAGCCCATCCGCTCGACGTACCTCGTGACGCGCGCGAACTTCATCGCGTGCCACCAGGAGCAGTTCCTCGATCGCTACGACATGCTCGAGGCCGCCGTGCCGGGCGCGGTCTTCCTCCTGAACACCCAGTACGGGCCCGCCGAGGCGTGGGACCAGCTCCCCCTCGAGATGCAGGAGCAGATCCTCGAGAAGCGCCTCAAGGTCTGGGTCATCGACGCCTACAAGGTCGCGAAGGCCCTCGGCATGGGCGGACGCATCAACACCATCATGCAGACCTGCTTCTTCGCGATCTCGGGCGTCCTGCCCCGCGAGGAGGCGATCGCCCAGATCAAGAAGTCCATCGAGAAAACGTACGGCAAGAAAGGCGAGGAGACCGTTCGCCGTAACTTCGCGGCCGTGGACGGGACGCTCGCGAACCTCGCTGAGATGGTCGTCCCCGTGAAGATCACGTCGACGCGGCGCCGCCCGCCCATCGTGTCCGACGCCGCGCCGGACTTCGTGAAACGCGTTTCGGGCGTCATGCTCGAAGGGAAAGGCGACCTCCTGCCGGTGAGCGCGTTCCCTCCCGACGGCACATGGCCCCTCTCCACGGCTCAATGGGAGAAGCGGAACATCGCGCTCGAGATCCCCGTGTGGGACGAGAAGATCTGCATCCAGTGCAACAAGTGCGCGATGGTGTGCCCGCACGCCGCCATTCGCGCGAAGGTCTTCGACACGGCGCTGCTCGCCGGGAAGCCCGCCACGTACAAGTCCGTCCCGTACAAGGGCACCGAGTATGCGGGCAAGGCCTACACGATCCAGATCGCGCCGGAGGACTGCACCGGCTGCACGCTCTGCGTCGCCGTCTGCCCCGCGAAAGACAAGGCGAACCCGAAGCACAAGTCGCTCGACATGGCGCCGCAGAAGCCGCTCCGGGAAGCCGAACGGGACAACTTCGCGTTCTTCCTCGATCTGCCCGAAGCGGACCGCACGACCGTCCGCCTCGACGTGAAGGGCGTCCAGTTCCTCCAGCCGCTTTTCGAGTTCTCGGGCGCCTGCTCGGGCTGCGGCGAGACGCCGTACGTGAAGCTCCTGACGCAGCTCTTCGGGGACCGCACGCTCATCGCGAACGCCACGGGCTGCTCCTCGATCTACGGCGGCAACCTCCCGACGACGCCGTACTCGATGAACGCGGACGGGCGCGGTCCGGCCTGGTCGAACTCGCTCTTCGAGGACAACGCGGAGTTCGGCCTCGGGTTCCGTCTCGCGGTGGACTCCCTGGCGGCACAGGCGCGCACCCTCGTGAAGGCGCTCGCGCCGCGCGTCGGCGACACGCTCGCGGACGCTCTCCTCACGGCCCACCAGGAGACGGAGGCCGAGATCGCGGCACAGCGCAAGAGGGTCCTCGCGCTCCGCGACGCCCTCAAGGGCGCGGACACGCCCGAGACGCGGCGCCTCCTCCTCGTGGCCGATTCGCTCGTCAAGAAGAGCGTCTGGATCGTGGGCGGCGACGGCTGGGCCTACGACATCGGGTACGGCGGCCTCGACCACGTCCTCGCCTCCGGCCGAAAGGTCAACATCCTCGTCCTCGACACCGAGGTCTATTCGAATACCGGAGGCCAGCAGTCCAAGGCAACGCCTCTCGGCGCGGCCGCGAAGTTCGCGGCCAAGGGCAAGGAGACCCCGAAGAAGGACCTCGGCATGCTCGCGATGACGTACGGAAACGTCTACGTCGCGCACGTCGCCTTCGGCGCGAAGGACGCCCAGACGGTGAAAGCGCTCCTCGAGGCTGAGAGCTATCCGGGCACGTCGATCGTCATCGCGTACAGCCCGTGTATCGCGCACGGCTACGACCTCTCGTTCGGCCTCGACCAGCAGAAACTCGCCGCAGAGTCGGGCTACTGGCCGATGTACCGGTTCGACCCCCGCCGCATCGCGACGGGCGAGACGCCGTTGCTCATGGACACCGCGCAGATCAAGAACTCGCTGGCGCAGTTCATGCGAAACGAGGCGCGCTTCCGCATGGTCGAACAGCAGGACGCGCAGCGCTTCCGAAGCCTGCTCGTGAAGGCCGAGCGCGAGGTGAAGAACCGCTTCCAGGTGTACGAGAACCTGGCGAAGCTGACGCTCGGTCGCTCGGGCGTTCCGCCAACCTCCGCGAAGCCACCCGCCCCACCCGTGCCGCAGGCGCCGGCCGGGAAGGCCTGAGGAGACGACCATGGACCTCACGACCCGCTATCTCGGCCTGACCCTTCCCCACCCGTTCATGCCCGGCGCCTCGCCGATGGTCGACGACCTGGATTTCGTGCGCCGCCTCGAGGATGCCGGCGCCGCCGCCATCGTCATGCACTCGCTCTTCGAGGAGCAGATCACGCGCGAGGAGGTCGGCACGATCCGGCAGATGGAGGTCGTCTCCGGCGCTTATGCGGAAGCCCTCACGTACTTCCCGGAGCCGGAGGACTTCCGGCTCGGCCCGGATCTGTATCTCGAACACGTGCGCCGCCTCAAGGAGGCCGTGAGCATCCCGGTCATCGCGTCGCTGAACGGAGCGACGCCGGGCGGATGGGTCGCGTTCGCGACGCGCATCGCCGAGGCCGGGGCGGACGCCCTCGAGCTGAACCTCTACGACGTCGGCGCGCACGCCGACGAGCCGGGCTTTTCGCTCGAGCGGCGCTTCCTCGACATCGTCCGGGCCGTGAGGGCCGCCGTGAAGATCCCTCTCGCCGTGAAGCTGTCACCGTTCTTTTCGTCTCTCGGCTCGTTCGCGTCCGAGCTCGACGCGGCGTCCGTGGACGGGCTCGTCCTTTTCAACCGCTTCTACCAGCCCGACATCGATCCCGAAACGCTGGACGTGACGCCCTCGCTGCGCCTGTCCACGCGCGACGAGCTGCTGCTCCGCCTGAGGTGGCTGGCCATGCTCTCGGGGCGCGTGCGCGCATCCCTCGCGGTGACGGGCGGCGTGCATGACGCGCGCGACGCGATCAAGGCGATCATGGCCGGCGCCGATGCCGTCCAGATGGTCTCGGCGATCCTTCTTCGCGGCCCAAAGGCGCTCGCCGACGTGCGCACCGAGGTCGCCTGGTGGCTGGAGGAGCACGAGTACAAATCGCTCGCCCAGATGAAGGGCAGTATGAGCCTGCTCTCGTGCCCGGATCCCGCGGCTTTCGAGCGCGCGAATTACGCACGCGTCCTCCAGAGCTACAAGCTCACCGAGCCCGCCGCGATCTGAGGACGTCCTGCGAGGCCGGCGGCGCGCCGGCCTCGCAGGACGCGGTGAGATACGCTCCTCTCTCGATGACGCTTTTCCGCTTCCGGGCTCTCCTGCTGGCCGCCGCCCTCCTCGGACTCGCGCTCTCACGCCCCGGGGCCTCGCAGCTCCTGCCCGCTCCGTCCCCGCCGGCCGCCGCGACGGCCGAGCCCGTGGGCGACCCTTACCGGCGCGAGACGCCCTACGGCTCGTTCTTCGGCTTCATGCGCGCCGCGCAGAAGGAGAACTGGGCGTTCGCCGGCGAGTACCTGCAGTGGCCGAAAGGCGGCAAGGTGTCGCGAGAGGAGCTTGCCCGCCAGCTCAAGGCGCTTCTCGACGAGCGGTTCGTGGGGGATCTCGAAAAGCTGAACCGCTCGCCTCTCGGAGACCTCAACGACGCCCTCGCGCCCGATCTCGACCTCGTCGGGCGAGTCGAGGCCGGCGACGAGCCCTTCGACCTCCTGCTCGTGAGGACGACTCCCGCCGAAGGGCCCGCGATCTGGCTCGTCGCCTCACAATCGCTGCGCGAGGTTCCGGCCGCCTTCAAGGGCCTCACCTCACCGGCGATCGAACGCCGCATCCCCTCGTTCCTGAAACTGCCGATCGGGAGGTTCCCTCTCTGGCAGCTCCTCTGCTTCTTCCTTTTCATCCCTCTTCTCTACGCGTCGAGCCGCCTCTTCGTGCTCGGCGTCTTCGCGCTCCTCCGGCGTCTCTTCGCGTCGCGCGCGTGGGGAGCCGAGCTTCTTCGGGGCGCCAGGGGATTCCGCGATCCCGTGGCTCTCCTCCTCACCGTGCCGCTCCATCGCTACTGCGTCTCGCGCCTCTCCCTCCCTCTCCTCAGCCGCTACTACTACGAACAGCTCGCGTGGCTCGTCCTCATCTTCGGTTTCGGCTGGCTCTTCTTCCGTCTCATCGACTTCCTGAACGGACGGGCGACGTTGAAGCTCCTCGCCGCGGGCGTGACCACGACGTCTTCGCTCACGATCGCCCGCCGCCTGCTGCGCGGTGCCATCCTGGCGTTAGGCGTCCTGGCCGCCCTCGCGATTTTCGGCGTGAATCTCACGGCGACGCTCGCGGGCCTCGGCATCGGCGGCGTCGCCCTCGCGTTCGCGGCGCAGAAGAGTCTCGAGAACCTCTTCGGCGGCCTCGTCGTCCTGAGCGACAAGGTCATCCGCGTGGGCGACCTCGTCCGCATCGGGACCGCGATCGGCGAGATCGAGGATGTGACGCTCCACGCGACGCGCATGCGGGCGTTCGACCGCTCCGTCGTCACGATCCCGAACGGCTCGCTCATTACGGCGCAGATCGAGAACAGGAGCCGCCGCGACAAGTTCTGGTTCAACCCGACGCTCGGCCTCGTCTACGAGACGACGGCGGAACAGATGCGAGCGGTCCTGGAGACCGCACGCACCAGGCTCGCCGCGGACCCCCGCGTCGAAAAGGGCACGATGCGCGTGCGCTTCGTGCGCATCAACTCTTCCAGTCTCGACGTGGAGGTCTTCGCGTACCTTCTCGTGCCCGACTACACGACGTTCCTCGCCGTGCAGGAAGAGCTCCTCATCATGCTGCTCGAGGTCGTCGAGAAGGCCGGTACGAGGCTCGCGCTCCCGTCGCAGATGACATACGTGGCCGGCGAGTCCGCGAGTCTGCTCGCGGCGCGGGCCGCGGGCCCTTCACACGCTCCATGAAGACGACCCGGACGTTCCGGGTTTCCGGGCTCGCCGTCGTCAGCGGGGCGCTTCTCACGGCCGTGCCCTCGGACGGGGTGCGCGCGCTGGGCATCGTCGTCCTCGTCTTCGGGTGTCCGGTCTTCGCCCTCAGCGCGACGCGGCACCTCCTGCGCGGCCTTCTGTGGCGGGTGGGGAGCCGCCTCGCCGTGTCGTACCTCCTCCTCCTCTCGGCGGTCGTCTTCGCGGCGTTCTTCGTTTACGCGGGCCTCCTCGTCATCGCGGGCCAGCTCGGAACGCGCCGCGTCGACGCTGCGCTCGAGAAGCGGCGGGCCGTCGTCGCGGCGCTCGCGCACGAGCTCGCGCCGCGCCTCGAGACGGCGCGCGACCCGGCCGCGCGGGCCCGGGCACTCGCGGAGGCGGCGGCCTCGTCGCCCTCGCCGTCCGAGATCGGAATGGTCTGGCAGCCGAAGGGCGGGCCCGTCGAGAAAGCCGGGACCGAGGCCGCCCCCAACCTCGTGCCGCAGCCATGGATGACCTCGCACGCGTCCGTCATCGCAAAGTCCGGTGCGCAGGTATTCGCGGCCGCGGTCGAGCCGCGCCCCGCCGGCACGCTCGTCCTCACGCTGCCTCTTCACTCCGGCCTTCGCCGCGAGCTCGAGAGAGAGACTGGCAACGTCATCCGCTTCCATGGCGCCGTCAAGGTGAAGGAGGAGCCCGTCATGGCGCCCGGCGTGCACTTCACCGTCGACACGGGAGAGAAAGGCAAGACGACGAGCATCGCGGGTGCGCCCGACTCCGGCGGCGAGCAGGCGTCGTCCGGCGAGACCGCGGCGCCGCCCGCGGGCTCGGGCCCGTGGTCCGCGCGCTGGACCGCGTTCCCGCTGTTCCTGTCCGAGCCCGTTCTCGACTGGGAGACTGGCCGGTCGCTCGAGGGCCGGCCCGTCCTCATCCTCGTCAGGACGTCGCTCCAGCGCGAGTCGCGGGCGCTCTTCGGAGACCTCAGAATCGCCGGGTCCCGGCGCCTCCAGATGGGCCGTGTCGTCCTCGCCGTCATGGGCGCGCTCGGATTCGCGACCGTCGTCGTCTTCGCGGGGGCCTCGCTCCTCGCCGGCATTCTCGTCTACCGGATCGCGCGCGCGACGCGGCGCCTCTCGACGGGATTCGCCGAGATCGAGAAGAGCAACTTCGCGCACCGCGCCGTTCTCAAGGGGCACGACCAGCTCGCGGCCCTCGTCGGGAGCTTCAACGCGATGGCCGCGCATCTCGGCGCGAGCGTCGCCGAAAAGGCCGAAAAAGAAGCCCTCGAGCACGAGCTTTCCGTCGCGCGCGATCTCCAGCGGCGCCTTCTACCCCCCGCGGACTTCACGTGCCCCGGCGTCGGGATCGCCGTGGACTTCGCGCCAGCGGCCGCGATCGGAGGCGACTTTTACGACCTTTCCTATGCCGAGCGCGTCCTCACCGTCTCGGTCGCCGACGTGTCGGGCCACGGGCTCCCGACGGGCCTCGTGATGGCCGCCGCGAAGGCGTCGCTCGGCATGCTGGCCCGCACGGGCGCGGGCGGTGTCCGGCTGATGGAGTTGCTCCACGAGGAAATCGTCCGGACGACCGAGCGGCGGACGTTCGTCACGCTCGCGCATCTCGTTTTCGACCTCGCCAAGGGCACGGTCTCTTTCACGAACGCCGGGCACCCGTACCCGTATCGCGTGGGTCGTGACGGCACGGTGGAGGCGCTCGTGAATCCCGCCCGCCCCCTCGGCCTGCCTCTTTCCGGCGGGTGGCAGACCGTCACTGCCCCGCTCGTCCCCGGCGACTGCTGGGTCGTTTTCTCGGACGGGCTGTTCGAGGCCACGCGCGCGGGGTCGGACGAGTCCTGGGGGTTCGCCCGTCTCGAGGACGTGCTGCGCTCGGGGCCGTCGCAGAGCGCGGCGGCGCTCCGAGACCGGATCCTCGAGGCGCAGCGCGCCTTCACGGGCCGCGCCGACACCGAGGATGACCGGACGCTTCTCGTCCTGAGGATCAACCCCGCCGTCAGCGCCGAAGCGTGAACGTGCGCGCGTAGCCGTCGGAGGCGTCCGCGACGGTCACCGAGACGGCCCCTTCGCTGCCGAGCGCATAGGTCTCGACGATCTCGGGCCCGTCCGCGCGGCGCACGACGGGCGCACGGAGGACGTCGTATCCGCGCAGGGCGTTCTCGAACGGAAACCAGACGTCATGCCACGGCGTCACGTCGCCATCGGGCCGGCCGTTCGTCAGCCGCGTACACTCGAGAAACCGGAAGTGCCCCACGTTGTGGGCCGCGCGGTAGCGGCGCACGACCGTCATGGGGGCCGCTCCGGGCACGGGGAGGGTCGTCCCCTTCGGGAAGATGGCGTCGAAGACCACGTCGGCGCCGGCGTCACCTTCGCGGAACACGCCGAAGTGCCGCGAAAGCTTGTCCTCGAGCACCCAGCCGCCTTCCCGGTCGAGGAACACCGCGAGCCCAATCGCCGTCGCGGCGAACGGGTGCGGCGAGCGCCGGACACGTTTCTCCCCGAAGCGCTCCTTGAGAACACGCGTGACGAGCGGGAAGAGACCTCCGCCTCCGACGACGTAAAGGCCCGCGATCTCGCTCCAAAGGACCGCGGTCCCCTGCTCCGGGCCTTCGAGGAGAGGCTCGACGGCCTCGAGCGAGCGGCGCACGAGCGGCGCGCACGCGGCATAAATGTCTTCCACGGGCAGGACGAGCGGCTCCTTGCCGATCGCCGCGAGATCGATGAGGACGCGCCGCGTGTTCGGAGAGAGGTTCTCCTTCTGGCGCACGCACTCTTCGAGGACGAGGGAGCGCGCGGCGTCGCCGAGGGGGCCGGCCGCGGCCCGGTCGAGGACGAGGGCGAGGATCGCCTCGTCGAAGTCGTCGCCGCCGAGCCGGCGCACGCCGTTCGTCGCGACCACCTCGTTCGTCTTGCCGGTCATCCGGAGAAGCGAGGCGTCGAACGTGCCGCCTCCGAGGTCGTAGACGACGAGATACTCGCGCTTGCTTTCCGCGCGGGTGCGATGTGCGTACTCGAAGGCCGCAGCCGAGGGCTCGTTGAGAAGCGCCTCCACCGCGAAGCCGCCGGCCCTGAACGCTTCGAGCGTGAGGAAGCGCTGGGCGGTCGACGCGTTCGCCGGCACGGACACGGCGGCGGTGAGCGCCTCATCGGCCGCGATTCCCGCATTCGAGCCCTCGACGAGCTCGCGATGAAGCGCGGAAAAGAAGCCCGCGAGGAGATCCCCGATGCTCATGCGACGCGGGCCGATGGCGACCTCGCTCGCGGGTCCGGCGCCGTCGAGAAGGCGCTTCAAAGACCGGACGACGGTCCAGCCCGGTTCGTGCCGCACGGCGAACGCCTCCCAGCCGTGGCGCCGCGAGCCGGTACGCTCCTCGACGGCCACGAGGGACGGCACGAAATCGCCGCCCTCGAACGACACGACGGGATAGTTCCCGCGGTCCACGAGCGTGACCACGGTGTGCGTCGTGCCGAAGTCAATCCCCAGTCTCACCCCGGTAGTTTAGTTAACATGGCGCCATGAATTCTCCACGTGCTGCGCGAGCGTTCGCAACCTGTGCTCTTTCTCTTCCCGCAGCGCTTCTCGCACAGGCACCCGCCAAGACCGGAGCGAGCGCGACGATGGTCGTCTCGGCGACGAAGAGTCCCGAGGACGCGCTCGACATCGCGGCTCCCGTCTCCGTGGTTTCGGGCGACGAGCTCCGGCGGCGCGGTGCCAAGACGGTCGCGGAGGCGCTCCAGGACGTCGCCGGCGTTGACACCGGAAACGGGTCGGACAACGGCGCACGGCTTGCGAACATCGGGGTCTGGGGCCTGAAGGAGTTCGATGCCCTCCTCGTCACGGTGGACGGCGTCCCCGTGGGAGGACCTTTCAACCCTTCGCTCGCGCAGATCCCCATCGAGGACGTCGAGCGGATCGAGATCGTGAAGGGTCCGCAGGGAACGCTCTACGGCGTCTCGGCGTTCGCCGGGATGATTCAGGTCTTCACGCGACGTTCCCGGGAGGCCGGCGGGGCTCTCACGCTCGGCGGCGGCTCTTTCTCGGACAAGCACGGCAACCTTTCGTACACGGCCGCGCAGGGCGACCAGACCATCCACCTCTTCGGCTCGATGGCGCGGAACAAGGGCTGGCAGGACGGAACGGACGTCTCGTCGGACCGGCTTTCCGTCGGCTACACGCAGCGAACCAAGGAAGGCTCGGTGGACGTGACCGCCTCCATCCTTCGCGACACGAATTATTTCGGATCGCCGCTTCCCGTCGAGGCCGGGCAGCCCGTACCCGGGTTCGAGATCGACCGCAACTACGCGATCGGCGGCGGACGCCTCGATCACCGCGTCTATTCGCTCGCCTCCACGATCTCCCAGCCGCTCTCGAAGACCGTGCGCCTCGAGAACACGCTGGGCCTCACACGCGACGAACAGATCGCCGTCCGCTCGTTCATCGTCGGGAGCGACGGCACGACCGCCACGGCGACGGGCACGTCCGTCCGGCCGCTCGAGACGACGCTCTACGACGACGCCCGAATCGTCGCCGACTTCACAGCCGGCGGCCACCAGCGCCTCGTGGCCGGCATCGCCTACACGACGGGCAAGACGACGCTCGACGGCACGGGGTTCGATTTCTCGCTTCTGACCGGGCCGAACCCCGTGGTCCCGACGCTCGATCAGGTTCCGGTCGGCGACAACCGTTCCGCGGAGGACAGCCGCACGTTCTGGGGCTTCTACCTGAACGACGAGTGGACGCCGTTCCACGCTCTCACGCTCACATTCGGTGCGCGCTACGACCGCACGTCCGAGTCGCTGAACGCTACCGTCGCCGAAGTTGGCGCGCCCGCGCCGGACGTCGCCTCGGACAGCCGGACGGACGGCGCTTGGTCCGGCGGCGTCGCGGCGCTCCTGAGGCTCGTCGACAAGCCACAGGCGTCCGTCCTGAACGCCTTGAATGTCTACGTCTCGGCGAAAAGCAACTTCAAGCCCGCCGCGCCGAACATCCTCGAGGCCGAGAGCGCGCGCATTCTCGAGCCGGAACGGACCCGCTCGGGCGAGGTCGGCCTGAAGACGCGCTGGGCGAGTGGCACGCTGTCTTTCGACGTCACGTTCTTCCATATGGACTTCGAGAACCTCGTCGTCTCGACCGTCGACCAGAGCGGGCAGCCCGCGCTCACGAATGCCGGCGAGGAACGATTCCAGGGGATGGACGCCGAGCTCGTGTGGGCGCTGCCGAAGTTCGAGGGCTGGTCGCTCGCGGCCGGGTACGGCCATCACGACGCGACGTACGTCCATTTCTCATTCTTGACGCCGGACGGCGAGCTGAGCGTCGTGGACGGAAACCGGCTCGAGCTCGTGCCGCGCGACCTCTGGAACGCGCGCTTCGCGTACGCGCCGAAGACCGGCCTCGGCTTCTGGGGCGCGGTGCGCCATCAGAACATCCGGCCGCTCACGCGCAGCAACACCTTCTACACGGACTCGTTTTTCGAATGGGACGCCGGAGCGTCGTGGGAGTTCTCTTGGGGTCGCCTCTCGCTCGTCGGCCGGAACCTCCGAGACGACCGGCATTACGTCACCGACAGCGAAATCGGCGAAGGCCAGCTCTACGTCGCGCCCCCGCGGCGATTCCTCGGAGAGATCGCGTTTCGATTCTAGCCAATGCCATCGAGAAGGCGTGCGGTCGAGGATGAGCGGCGAGCGCGCCGCGCGAGTCTGCCGGAGTCGCGGGTTAGGCGGCCCCGTCGACTTTGCTCTGCGCGACAAAACAATCTGGGCACATTCCGTGCGATGTCTCGGCGTCAAAACGCTCCTGAAAGAATTCAGCGATCGGAACCCAGTTGCCTTCATGCTCGACCTTCTTGCACCAGGCACAGACCCGCAGAAATCCCTCCAGGTAGAAGAGGCGCGCTACCACCCGCCTGGTGCGAATCAAAACGGGGATCGCGACCATGAGAGTGATGCATGTTTCGAGGCAGGCCTCCCGAATGTTGGGATGATGCGGTCCGCCGAATAGAATAGAAGAGCCGGTACGCCAAGAAGCTCGTCGGCCCAGGACAGCACGACCAGCAAGCTGAACGCGGCGATTTCGTACCGCAATATTGTCCGGGCGATTGCCTTCGTCTTCATGTCCAGGGGCTCCTCTCTTCGTTGCCTGACTGGTACCAGATGCAGAAGACGTTTCTACTGGAAAGAGTAAGAAACTCGAACGCCTAGCGGCTCGGCCGCACGAGCTCGACGCAGAGGCGAAAGCGGGAGGAGGAACAGGAGAGCTGGTGCGATTCGCTTCATGGAAATGAATCTTAGCCCCCAAGCGTTATCCTTGCTGGCCCCGAAGGAGGACCTAGCATGCCCACCGAGCTTCCACCGCGACCCCTGATCGACCCGGCGCCCATCAGCCCGTCGGCGTCGCTCGTGATCCCGGCATTCCTCGCGCGTGTCTACGCCTGGATGGCCGCGGGCCTGATGACGACGGCGCTCGCCGCGGCCGTTACGCTCTCGAGCCCGGCCGTCTTCAGCGCCGTGTTCGGGAATCGCCTCGTCTTCTACGGGCTTCTCTTCGCCGAGCTCGGCCTCGTCGTCTGGCTGTCCGGGCTCGTCGGGAAGCTCTCGTCCACCGCCGCCTCGGGCGTCTTCCTTTTCTATTCGGCCCTGAACGGCGTGACGATGGCGAGCATCTTCCTCATTTACACGTCTTCCTCCATCGCCTCGACCTTCGCCGTCGCGGGTGGCACGTTCGCGGCGATGAGCGTCTACGGCCTCGTCACGAAGCGTTCGCTCGACGGCGTCGGCTCGTTCGCGTTCATGGGCCTCATCGGCGTGATCATCGCGTCGGTCGTGAACATCTTCATGAGGTCCGACATGCTCGGCTTCGTGGTGAGCTGCGTGGGCGTGATCGTCTTCGTCGCGCTCACCGCGTACGACACGCGGAAGCTCAAGATGATGGCGCTCGCGATCGACGGCCGGTCCGAAGAGGGTCGCCGCGGGGCGATCTCCGGCGCGCTCGCGCTCTACCTGGACTTCATCAACCTGTTCCTCATGATGCTCCGGTTCTTCGGGAACAGAAGGTAAGGCGATCGGGAACCTCGGAGCGTTCGACTCGTTCCTCGCGTGGGCCGTGTCCGTGGTGGGAATCGCCACGGGCGCGGCCTACGTGCCTCAAGCGGTCCGCATCTGGAAGAGGAGCAGCTCCAACGACGTCTCGATCCTGACGTACGCCCTCTTCCTCGGCGGGCAGGCCGTCTACCTCCTCTACGGCATTCGCTTCCGTCAGACGCCGATCGTGATCGGCATGGCGGCGAACATCGTGGGAAACCTCGCGGTCATTCTCTCGGCGCTGCGTTTCCGCAGGGCCGCGTGACGGCGCGCACAGCGTCTATTCTTCCGTCCCCGGCCGGGGCCGACGCGTATCTCGCCGTCGACAAGCGACCCGGAATCGCGGTACACGGTCCCGGCGGCCTCCTCGGCGCGCTTCGCGAGCGCTTCGGCGCGGACCTCGCGCTCGTCCACCGGCTCGACAAGGAGACCTCGGGCGTTCTCCTCCTCGCGAGAAACGCGGACG
>PLZI01000035.1 GCA_003152095.1 Acidobacteriota bacterium
TTTCATGCGCCGATCCTTCCGATGGCACGGCCCAGGAACGCTCCGAGGAGCCCCAGGAAGACCGATCCGCCGACGTAGAGCGACGCACGGAGCAGATCCCTCACGGTGAGAAGGCCGAGCGATTCCCACGCGAACGAGGAAAAGGTCGTGAAGCCTCCGAGGATTCCGACCATGATGAACGTGCGCGCCTCGGGCGAGATCGCCGCGCGCTCGAGGCCGAGCGCGCCGACGAGGCCGATGACGAAACATCCGAGCAGGTTCACGAAGAACGTGCCGACGGGAAACGGCCCCGGGAGGCCTTTCTGCAGCGCCGTCGCCATCGCGTAGCGGCACACGGAGCCGATTCCGCCGCCGACGAAAACGAGAAGGAGGAAGAAAGGCCGCATGCGCGCGTGACGTTATACTTGAATCCTCAACGACGGCGATGGAGTCCGCCGCAAGCGCCTTCGGGCTGATGACTCCTACCTCAGGTAGGAGTTGACCGTGCTTCAGCAGCAGGATGTGAGCCGCCCGCCCCTCGAGGCCGAAGCGCCTCCAGCCGCCGGGCTCCGCGACCTGGCGCGGCTCGCGTCCGAGGCCGGCGCTCCCCGGATCGCCTCGGAAGCGACGGCCGTTTCCGAGCGGATCGCGGAAGGCCGTTTCTACGTGGCCTGCGTCGGGCAGTTCAAGCGCGGGAAATCCAGCCTCCTGAACGCGCTCGCCGGCAGCGCGGTCCTTCCGGTCGGCGTCCTGCCCGTCACGTCGGTTGCGACGGTCCTGCGCTGGGGCGAGCGTCTCGCCGCCCGTGTGCGCTTCTCGGGAGGCTCATGGCGAGACATCCGGCCCGAGGACCTCGCGGCCTACGTGGCCGAGGAGAACAACTCGGAGAACAAGATCGGCGTTTCGGCCGTGGAGGTCTTTCTGCCGAGTCCGCTCCTCGCGTCGGGGATGTGCCTCGTGGACACGCCCGGCATCGGTTCCGTCTTCGCCGGAAACACGATGACCACGCGCGAGTTCGTTCCGCACGTCGACGCGGCCATCGTGGTGCTGGGCGCCGACCCGCCCATCTCCGGCGAGGAGCTGGCGCTCGTCGAGGAGGTCTCGCGCCACGTCGAAATGCTGTTCTTCGTCCTCAACAAGGCAGACCGGTTGCCGGCCGACGAGTCGAACGAAGCCGCACGGTTCACGGAACGGGTCCTGAAGGAGCGACTGGGCACGCGCGCCTCGCCCCTCTTGATGGTCAGCGCCACCGAGCGGCTCCTTTCCAGCCCGACGCGCGACTGGGAAAAGCTGGAAAGTTCGCTCGATTGCCTCGCGCGGGAATCGGGCGCTTCCCTCGTGCGCGCGGCCGAGGAGCGGGCGATCACGCGCTTTCTCGAACGGCTGCTGGCTGAAATCGACGAGCAGATAGACGCGCTCGTTCGGCCGGTCGCGGAGTCGGAGAGACGGATCGGGAGCCTCTCCGCGTCGGTGGCAGCCGCCGAGCGCTCGATGGCCGACCTCGGCTACCTCCTGATGGCCGAGGTGGACCGGTTGACGAAGAAGTTCGGGGAGGACCGCGAGGGTTTTCTCTCTTCCGTGCGCGAGCCGGCCGAACGCGAGCTGATCCGGGAGATCGATGCGGGAGTTTCGGAAGCATCCCGGCGGCCGCTCCGCGCCAGGGCACGGGACACAGCCGCCGCAATCGCCCGGCGCCACCTCGACGCGTGGCTCGCCACCGAGCAGCCCGCTGCCGAAGCGCTCTATCGCGGCGCCGCCGAACGCTTCCTCGCTCTCGGCAACGAGTTTCTCCGGCGTTTCGTCAAGCACGCCGAGCTCGGGCCCGAGACGTTCCCGGCCGAGCTGGGTCCCGAGGCCGGATTCCGGGCGAAGTCCCGGCTCTTCTACACGGAGCTCCTCGCGGTGGTGCAGCCGTCGCCGTTCTCGTGGGTTCTGGACCGCTTCCGGACGCCCGGAGCGCTTCGCCGCGCGGTCGGGCGAGATGCCGCCGCGTATCTCGAGCGGCTCCTTTTCTCGAACAGCGCGCGGATCCAGAACGACCTCATCGAGCGCGTGCGGGAGAGCCGACGCCGCCTCGAGGCGGAGATCCGGTCGCGTCTCTTGGAGGCCGTTCAGTCCGCCGTGAGCGCCCTCGAGCGCGCGAAGGCCCGACACGCCGGAGGCGAAGCGAGCGTCGCTGCCGAGATCGGGCGGCTCGATGGTCTGAGGCGCAGCGCGCAGCGGATCGGGGGCCTCCCATGACCGAAGTCTGGAGCCTCGCCGCGCTCTGGCTCGGCCTCGCGCTCATCGCGACGCTGCTCGCGATCTGGCTCCGCATCTCGACCGCGCTCTCGGAGATCGTGGTCGGCACGGTCGCCCAGGTCGTCATTGGCGCCTTCATCGGAATCGAGGCGCTCGGAGCGAAGGCGCCGTGGATCACATTCCTCTCTGGCACGGGCGCGATCGTCCTGACGTTCCTCGCGGGCGCCGAGCTCGACCCCACTGTCTTCCGCACGAAGTGGAAGGAAGCGACCGGACTCGGCCTCGTGGCGTTCTTTTCCCCGTTCCTCGGTTGTACGGCGCTGGCCTACTACGTCCTGCACTGGACGGCGCGGGCNNNACGCTCGTCTTCATCGTGACGTCCATCGTCGTCTTCGCGGCTCTGCCGTGGGTGACGCCGCGCTTCTTCCGGAAGTACGGCGGGCGGGTCTCGGAGCTGGAGGCGAAATACCTGCTCTTTCTTCTCTTCGCCCTCGGGGGCCTCGCGACGTGGGCCGACAGCGAGGCCGTGCTGCCCGCGTACCTCGTCGGGATGGTCCTCGCGGGCACGGTCGGCAAGGATCACGTCCTCATTCGGCGCCTGAGGACCATGACGTTCGGGCTCCTGACGCCCTTCTACTTCATCCGTGCGGGGTCGTTCGTGTCCATTGCGGCGCTCGTCGCCGCGCCGTTCGCGTGCGTGGCGCTCCTCCTCGGGAAGATGAGCACTAAGATCGCCGCCGTGTTGCCGACCGCCCGGTGGCTCCGCTACCCGCGGAAAGAGAGCCTCTACACGACCATGATGATGTCCACGGGGCTCACGTTCGGGACCATTTCGGCGCTTTTCGGCCTCAGCCACGGCGTCATCGACCAGGCGCAGTATTCGTACCTCGTGGCGACCGTGATTGGCAGCGCCGTGATCCCGACTGTCATCGGCAACGCGTGGTTCCTGCCGCGGCACCTGATCCCGGCGCTAAGCACGGACGAGAGCGAGGTGCCGCCGCAGACATCGGTCCCGCAGCCGTCGAAATGAGAGCGAGGGAAATATGATCAAGAAGATCCTTGTGGCGTTCGACGACTCGGAGGCGTCGTATCGTGCTTTCGATTTCGCCTCCGAGCTCGCTGAAAAGTTCAAAGCGAAGCTGATCCTGCTCGCGATCGTGCGGCTGCCGGAGCCGACGACCAGCCTGGAGATGGGCGCGATCCTGGACGACGCGAAGGAGCATTACGAGATGGCGTTTCAGGAGCTCCGCGACCGGACGAACCCCAAGGGGATCGATTTCGTCACGAGCGTGGAGGTAGGCCATCCCCCCGAGCACATCGTGGCCCTCGCCGAGAGGGATCACGTGGACCTGATCGTGATGGGACGCCGCGGCCGGACTCAGGTGGGACGGTTCATCCTGGGCTCCACGTCCGAGCGCGTCTTGCGCTACGCGCATTGCGCGGTCACGGTCGTGAAGTGACGAAGGGACCGGGCGATGTCGGCGAAGGAGGAGCCCGGGCCTGGCTGAACCGGACCACTTTGGGCATCGCCCTCGCGAGCCTCTTCAACGACGTGTCGCACGAGCTCGGCACGGCGGTCCTGCCCGCCGTGCTCCTGGCGCTCGGAGCGGGCCCCGCGGCTCTCGGGTGGATCGAAGGCAGCGCCGACGGCCTGTCCGCGCTCGCGAAGCTCTGGGGCGGCGTGATGACGGACCGGGTGGCGCGGAGAAAGCCTCTGGCCTCGATTGGCTATCTCGTCACGGCCGTCGGCGTCGCCGCCATCGGTCTCTGCACGAGCTGGGCGCAGGTCTTCGGCTGCCGCGTGGCCGCGTGGATCGGGCGCGGCAGCCGTTCGGCGCCGCGCGATGTTCTGATGGCGGAGGCCACGACGCCCGCGACGACCGGGAAGGCTTTCGGCATGGAGCGCGCGGGCGACGCTCTCGGCGCCGTCATTGGTCCGCTCGTGGCCGTCGCCCTCCTCGCACGAGGCGTCGAGGCGCGGCACGTCATGTTCGCCTCGCTCTTCCCGGGGCTCCTGGCGTTTCTTTCGATCGTGCTTCTCGTCCGCGAGAAGCCGGCGGCCCTCCGCCCGGGGCGCGCGCGATCGTTCCTCGGCAGCCTTCGCGAAACGGGCAAGCCGTTCCACCGGTATCTCGCCGTGATCCTCCTCTTCGGGTCCGGAGACTTCTCGCGGACGCTGCTCATCCTCTACGCGACGCAGCACCTCACCGGCGGCCTCTTTTCCTGGAAGGCGGGCACCC